>DATEPD010000432.1:0-2396 GCA_035273365.1 Nitrospiraceae bacterium
CCTCTGTAGGCTTCGGCCTCTACTTGGGAAGCCCCTGGATCTACGGACCGCCATACTATTACCCCCCCTTCTTCTACGGCCCACGCTACTATGGACTTGGCTACTGGGGCCACCGCTGGTAACAATCCCCACTGATACCGATCCTCCTTCTTGTGTTAGCAGGATTCGGAAAATCAATTGTGACATGCAGGATGCTCAAAATGACCATCAGCGAGGCCGCAGGCGAGCCGAAACCGGAGGCGTACCCTTTGGGGTACGTTGAGGATTTCGACGAGCCGAGAACGAAGCTGGCGGGCATTTTCAGCATCCTGCGAAGAATAATTGTCTTGAGCCCTACCCCAACATCGCATACTCTACAGACTTCCAGGATGTTGATAATAGGTCCATTGCGTCATACATAAAAGAAAGGACAGCTCATGCGTTTCGTGATTTCCAGTTTGGCGATTGTGCTCTGCCTTGGAACCACTGCGGCATTCGCAGCGGCCACAGAACCCACGACCGATGAACAAAAAACCCTCTATGCCTTGGGATTAGCCATCAGCCAATCGCTCGGGACCTTCAACCTAAGCGAGTCAGAACTTGATCTCGTGAAGTCCGGCATCAGCGACGGGGTCTTCAAAAAGACCCCCAAGGTAGATCTCCAGGCGTTCGGGCCAAAGATTCAACAACTGCAACAAGCCCGTGCTTCGGTCGTTGCAGAAGGGGAGACGAAAGTGGGGGCCGCGTTCCTCGCAAAAGCCGCGGCAGAGCCGGGCGCCAAGAAAACCGAGTCCGGCGCAGTCCTCACGACCATCAAAGAAGGGAAAGGCGCCACCCCGAAAGCCACGGATACGGTGAAGGTGCACTACCACGGAACCCTGATCGACGGAACCGTGTTCGATAGTTCCGTCAAGCGGGGTGAGCCGGCCACGTTCGGATTGAATCAAGTGATCAAGTGCTGGACGGAAGGGGTGCAACAGATGAAAGTCGGCAGCAAGAGCAAATTGGTCTGCCCGGCGAATCTCGCCTATGGCGATAGGGGCGCGCCCCCCACGATCAAGCCTGGCGCCACGTTAGTATTCGAGGTCGAACTCCTTGAGATTGTGACCAAGTAGTCTCGCGCGATAGTCCTCAGCACGGTCGAGCGGGAATGTGTCCCGCTCGACTTCGCCTGACACCCATTCAATTCAATAGAAAGTTTGCCGCGTAGCATGAACATCGGCCCATAAGGGAAACTCTTCTGTGCGGCTCACTCCTGCGGGCCCAATTGTCTTGAGCCCCATGCTCGCTTCGCACGCTTTACACCATTCCAAGACTTGTGGTATCAGATCCGTCGCAGTCACATATTAAGAAAGGACGGCTCATGCGCTTCGTTGTCTCCTGTTTGGTAACCGTGCTCTGTCTTGGGACTGCTGCGGCATTTGCTGCGGCCCCAGAGCCTACGACCGAGGAACAAAAAACACTCTATGCCTTAGGGTTAGCCATCAATCAATCGCTCAACAACTTCAACTTGAACGAGTCTGAGTTTGAAATCGTGAAATCCGGCATCACTGATGGGTTCTTGAAACGGCCCAAAGTGGACCTCCAGAAGTTCGGTCTGAAGATTTCAGAAATGCAACAGGCCCGCGCCTCGGTCATTGCAGAGGCCGAGAAGAAATCGGGAGCCGTGTTCCTTGAAAAATTCGCAACAGAGCCAGGTGCCAAGAAAACCGAGTCCGGCGCACTCCTCACGACCATCAAGGAGGGGAACGGCGCCAGCCCGAAAGTCACGGATACGGTGAAGGTGCACTATCTCGGAACTCTGATCGACGGGACGGTGTTCGATAGTTCGGCCAAGCAGGGCGAGTCTGCCACACTCCATGTCAATGAAATGAGTAAGTGCTGGACAGAAGGGATACAGCAGATGAAAGTCGGCGGCAAAGGTAAATTGATTTGCCCGTCGAATCTCGCCTATCGTGACAAAGGCCTGCCCCCCTTGATCAAGCCCGGCGCCACGTTAGTATTCGAGATCGAACTCCTTGAGGTCATGGCCAAGCAAATCCCACAATAGTTCTCTCAATGGTGAGCGGAAAACTTGTCCCGCTCACCGTTCGATAGACAATCCCACGCGTACCGGTCTATCTCTTCCCATAGTCTGCGCGTTCCTTGATTCGTCCTTTCCTCCTTCGTGCCGCGGCGGGAGGAACAGGCAGGCACTGTACCAATTCCTCGACGCGGTCCCTGAGCAAGAAAAATGTCTTGTCAAAAGCCGCGTCTATTTCGGCCTCTGATCCAGTGACTTTGGCCGGGTCAGGCGTACTCCAATGCAGCTTCTTGGGGGTGCCGGAAAATCGTGGACAGCTTTCACCTGCAGCCTGATCGCACACCGTGATTACCAGATCGAACGACTCTTCAGCACACTCATGCCATGACTTGCT
>DATEPD010000433.1:0-3673 GCA_035273365.1 Nitrospiraceae bacterium
CGAGAAATGTTCTCGGGACGCTGCAAGAGTTGCACCTATGGTGGGAACGAAGGAAGTGCGATTTTCCTGCGAATACTGAATACAACGCCACACGTGGAATCAAGATGCGTACAAAGACGGTGTCGTGGTGGCGGAAATTGAACCAACTATTTTTTCCGAACCAGCATGCGGATCGGAGTTCCCTCGAATCCATACTCATCGCGGAGTTGGTTTTCGAGAAAACGGAGATAGGCCGGCGTGATATTGTCCGGATGACCGACAAACAATGCAAAAACAGGCGGTTGTGTCGCGACCTGGGTCATAAAGGCAGATTTGGTGATCTTCGTCGGTTTGCCTTTTCGCACCGGGAGGGGGTGGGTGGCGAGGATTTCCTGGAGGAACTTGTTCAACGCTCCAGTCGGGATGCGTTTTGAAAACCCCGTGAATACTCTATCGATGGTAGGAAAGAGCTGGCCAAGCGATTCTGGATGAGCCGCAGATGCAAAGAGGACCGGTGCCCAGGTCAGAAAGGGAAAGCGCCGACGAAGTTCCAGTTCGACCTCCTGCCGTGCCTGGCTATCGCCCTCCCTAAGATCCCATTTATTCACGAGCAGGAAGCAGGCCCGTCCTTGTTTGATGATGATCCCGGCGATCTTGGTGTCCTGCTCGGTCACACCTTCCGTGGCATCGAGTAACAGGATCCCGAGGTCGGACCTACCGATGGCCAAGTGCGATCGGACCACACTATAGCCTTCGATCCCTCGGTCGATCTTTCCGCGTCGACGAATCCCGGCCGTGTCGGTGAAGAGATATCGCCGTCCTTGATGGAGGGCGATCGAATCGATCGAATCCCGTGTCGTTCCGGGCACATCGCTGACCACCACTCGGTCTTCCCCGAGCACGGCATTGACCAGAGTGGATTTGCCGACGTTCGGCCGTCCCACGACAGCAATGCGGGGCATGGTCGACTGTTCAGAGTTCTCGTCAGGAACGGGTAGGAACGGATAGATCGCATCCAGGAGGTCGGAGACGCCGATGCCATGCTCCGCAGAGATTGGATAGAGCGTCTCCGTACCCAACTGATAGAAATCCGCCACCAGCGATTCGATTTTGGGCGTGTCGATCTTATTAATCACAACAAACAACGGCTTCGGCATCCCACGCAGGAGGCGGACTACCTCCTGGTCCGGGGTCGTCAGCCCGGTGCGACCATCCATCAACAGAATTAATAGATCGGCTTCCGCAATGGCGAGTTCCGATTGACGTTTGATGAGGACCAACATACCCTCCGAAGCGGATGGATCGAGGCCTCCTGTATCCACCAGACGAAACGGCCGATTCCGATAGGTGGCATCGGCATAGTTACGATCCCGCGTGACACCTGGAACGTCGTCCACGATGGCCGTTCGCTTGCCGAGCATGCGATTAAAGAGCGTCGACTTGCCGACGTTGGGACGACCGATAATGGCCACGATGGGTGGGCGAGTCGCCGAGGCTGACGGTGCCGGAGCAGTCTGTAATGGGGTGATCTTGGTGCGTGGCATGGGAGACGGTATGTCGACCGTAACATAAGAATTTTGGCAAACACAACCATCGTCGGGTACACTCTCCTCGATATGACGGGATTTCAGCTCAATTGGAACGAGATCGACGATGTCCTCCTCGATATGGATGGAACGCTCCTCGATCGCCATTTCGACAATTTCTTCTTCGAAGAGGAATTGCCGCGGCGTTATGGTGCGCTCCACGGATTACAGCTCCAAGAGTCTCGCGACAGACTGATGGCGATGTATCGCTCGGTTGAAGGCGAATTGAACTGGACCGATCTGCATTATTGGACGCAGCGAGTAGGGATCGATGTCGTGGCGATGACCAAGGAGCTGGATCATATGATCGGCTTTCTGTGCGGTGCGGAGGAGTTTCTACAACACCTTCGACATTTGGGGAAACGAGTGACGATCCTGACAAATGCCCATGAATCAGGCGTGGCCATCAAAGTCGCCAAGACCGGGCTCGATCGGCATGTCGATCGGATTGTGAATGCATTTGAAGTCGGGTATCTGAAAATGCGGCCGGAATACTGGCCGAGTTGTCAGCGAATACTGAGATTCGATCCGACAAGGTCTCTCTATATGGATGATGATGAGGGCTGTCTGGTGGCTGCAAAAGAATTTGGTGTTGCCCATCTGATTCATAGTGCCAAGTCGAGCTCTCAACTGCCTCCCACCCCGCTCGTTCAGTTCGTCTCGGTGACCAGTTTTTCTCCACTCCTCAACGGGGGTATGTAATCTAACAACTCGGAGTGCCCGTCTTCCCTTGATCAACAGGCCGATCCTCCTTCAAAAACAGCCTGTTTCGTGTCAGTCCAGCCCTTCTTCGATTCTTGTTGCTCCCGCAGGTCTATGTTAGAGTCCTTCCTCTTTTTCTATCCGTCGCCAGTGTGTTGCCGCATGAGCAAGACCTACGATCATCAGGCCCTTGAAGTGAAATGGCAGGCCTATTGGGAGAAGCACCGGACCTTCCGTGTCGCTGACGACCAGACTCTGCCAAAATTTTACTGCCTCGACATGTTCCCCTATCCCTCAGGGTCGGGCCTCCACGTCGGCCACCTCGAAGGCTACACTGCAACGGATATTGTGTCCCGGTACAAACGTATGCGCGGCTTCAATGTATTGCATCCAATGGGGTGGGATGCGTTCGGACTCCCCGCTGAACAGTACGCGGTGAAGACAGGTATCCATCCTGCCATCACCACAGCCCAGAACATCACGACGTTCAAACGCCAGATGAAACGTGTCGGTCTGTCCTATGATTGGGAGCGTGAGATCAGCACGATCGACCCCGATTATTATCGGTGGACGCAGTGGATCTTTTTGAAACTGTTCGAGCGAGGGCTCGCCTATGTGGCGGAGGTGCCGGTGAACTGGTGTCCGGCGCTGGGGACAGTGCTTGCGAATGAAGAAATTATCGATGGCAAGAGTGAAGTCGGCGGATTCGATGTGGTGCGCAAGCCGATGCGTCAATGGGTACTGAAGATCACGGCCTATGCCGATCGACTCCTCGAGGATTTGAAGCTGGTCGAATGGCCGCCCAGCACGCTGGAGATGCAAAAGAATTGGATCGGCCGATCGATCGGTGCGGAAGTCGAATTCGATCTGGCCGACGTCAACGGCACTGTCCGGATTTTTACCACGAGGCCTGATACCTTGTTCGGCGCGACCTATATGGTGCTGGCCCCGGAGCATCCGTTAGTGGAGGTCGTCACCACTCCCGACTGCCGCACTAGGGTCACCGCCTATCGCGAGGCGGCGGCCAGAAAAAGCGATCTCCAACGGCAGGAGCTCGAAAAGGAAAAGACCGGAGTTTTCACCGGCGGCTATGCGGTGAATCCAGTGAATAACGAGCCGTTGCCCATCTGGATCGCCGACTATGTGTTGATGGGCTATGGGACCGGAGCCATTATGGCTGTACCCGCGCACGACGAGCGCGACTGGGGCTTTGCGAAGATCTATGCCTTGCCGATCCGGGAAGTGATTGCGGGCGGTCATGTCGAACAAGAGGCGTTCGTCGACATCGGCAAGGGGACTGTCGTCAATTCCACGGCGCCTGATGGAAGCTTTACCATCAATGGGCTGACGCCGGGTGATGCGATTCCCAAAATCACGGCCTGGTTAGAGTCGCATGGCAAAGGCCG
>DATEPD010000434.1:0-2510 GCA_035273365.1 Nitrospiraceae bacterium
GACGACATCGTGAAGCGGCTTGAGATGGAGGAGTTTCGTCATAAAGTCACACGCAAGCTCTCATCTGGTCAAAGCACTCGTCTCGGTCTAGCCAAGGCGTTCCTGACAGAACCAAAGATTCTGTTTCTCGATGAACCGACCGCGAGTCTGGACCCCGATATCGCACAGAAGATTCGGGGCTTCCTCAAAGAGGAGCGACGGTCGACCGGTCTCAGTGTGCTCTATACATCGCACAATATGCATGAAATGGAAGAAATGACGGATCGGATCATCTTCCTTCAAAGGGGAAAGATTGTGGCAGAGGGAACGGCGCAGGAAATTGTGGCGCGGTTTGGGCAGGCGGACTTGGAAGAAGTGTTTGTGAAGTTGGCGCGGGAGAAGTAAGCGAGTGGGCTGACCGGGGCGTTCCCTTTGCTCGCAGACCGCGCACGCTAAGAATGTGCTCGGTCGATGCGCGCAGTGGGGAACACCCCGGCCAGCCCCCGATATGCGCCAAATTTGTAGGTGGAGACGGGGAAGAAGACAAAATGAAGCTGCATCGAATCTATGCGTTGGTGGCGAGGCATTTGTACCTCTATCGGCGGAGCCTGCCGCGCATGATGGAAATCTTCTACTGGCCGTTTCTGGACCTCGTTATTTGGGGATTCATTACAGTCTACCTCATGAAATTCCAAGGACAGATCCCGGGGGCGGTGACGTTCTTTTTGGGAGCGTTGATCCTGTGGGATGTCCTGTTTCGAGCTCAACAGGGGATCACGATTTCGTTCTTGGAGGAGATTTGGGCCAGAAATCTCATGAACTTGTTCGCCAGTCCACTCAAGCCGAACGAGTTTCTCGCCGCGACAATGGTCATGAGCGCGCTTAAAGTCATAGCTGTTTCTGTGGTCATGGTCGTCTGCGCAGGCCTGTTCTATTCCTACAACATTTTTGTGATTGGGATGTGGCTGATTCCGTTTGTCTTGAATCTTGTGATGACGGGATGGATTATCGGGGTACTGACCACCGCCCTCATCATGCGATTTGGCCAGGAAGCGGAAGTCTTGGCTTGGAGCATGGTGTTCATGTTCCAGCCCATCTCCTGTGTGTTTTATCCGATGGAGGTGCTACCGGGGTGGTTGCAGGCCATTGCTTGGGTGAACCCGGCTGCCCATGTGTTTGAAGGGATGCGCGCTGTGCTCAACGCTTCTGCCGAGCCGATGACTCATCTCGGGTGGGCGACCGGTCTCAATCTATTTTTTCTTGGTATGGTAATTGCCGCCTTCCACTGGACGTTCGAGCTTTGCAGGGAACGTGGTCTGCTGGTGCGTATTGGGGAGTAAGGTGATAGGGGGAAAGCGGCACTCGGATTGCCATTTTCAAGAGGGCTATGGTAGCCTACAAACACCTTATTGCAGGGGCCTGGCGATGAGGTGGAGCGAAACCTTCAGGTCTGCAGCATCGATGTTGCCTTGCCCGAGAATCTCGTCGGAAGTCAGACCTAAGTCGCCGCAGCTTTCGCGCCTTCGGCCCGCTCCTTCCCCCGTCCCTCGTGAACAAGACAATGTCACTATACTCAAAGGAGGAACCCCAGATGGGTTCAAAGATCTATGTCGGTGGGTTGCCCTATTCGGCGACTGAGCAAGAATTGAGTGATCTGTTCGGGCGGCATGGCGCAGTCGCTTCAGCGCGGATCATTACGGATAAGTTCACGGGACAGTCACGCGGCTTTGGCTTCGTTGAGATGTCTTCGGACGCCGAAGCGCAGACGGCCATTACCGCCCTCAACGGTGCGGAAATGGGTGGCCGGACCTTAACCGTGAATGAAGCACGTCCCCAGGAACCGCGCACCGGTGGTGGAGGCGGTGGATTTGGGGGCGGTGGTCGTAGCGGAGGCGGCGGCGGTAAGCGCGATCGCTGGTAATCCTTATTTGCAAAGGCGAGCGGGGCTGTTATCGTCGTGATGGCAGCCCCATTTTTTTGCCGGCCTTTGGCTGATCATCAGGATGGTGGGATGTGAGGAGATGACCAGTGGGGAGGCCGTCCAACCACGTTTTTCAGCAGAGGTTGGTGAAATTTAAGGGGAACTGATGTCAGAATCGGTGTTCGTTGACTGGTGATTCAGCGGCGACTTTCAATCGCCGGATGGTTCGTGACCGGACATCGGTCATTCCCTATAGATGTGGAGTCAAGTGAGACGGCTACCATATTGTGATGGCAGCTTGGTTTTCGTGTTGCTGCGGGAAGAGAAATAGTCGTCGCGTCTGAGGATGTGGGGACTGCCAGCTAATCAACCCATCCATCACCCACTTTTGGTACTTCTGGTGAGCCCGCTGTCAGACTCTCAATCGAAGGCGGAGGTGTGTGGAGAGTCTCTCGCACGAGCGTCAACAGGGCTTGCTGATCAAACGGTTTGGGAAGAAATGGGACGTTCCCCCGGCGTATGCCATACCCTGCCAAATCCTTGTCGATATTACCAGACATGAGGATCACTCGTAGGTCTTTTCGTATGCGAAGCGCGCGGACGGCCAGGT
>DATEPD010000435.1:0-7447 GCA_035273365.1 Nitrospiraceae bacterium
TGCGAGCGACTCCGCCGCATTCCGCCGCACGAGCCAGTCTTCATCCTTGAGCGATTCAATCAACGGGCCGACGCCGCGGGCATCGCCGATTTTGCCCAACGCTTCGGCTGCATGGCGCCGCACCATCCAATTATTGCCCAGCAGTCCGTCGATCAAGGCATCCACGGCCCGTGCATCACCGATCTTTTTCAGCACACGAGCCACGTCTTCACGTACCGTGCTATCGGTCAACGCCTCGACCAACCCGGGCACCGCATTCGCATCACCGATACGTTCAAGCGCCCAGACGGCGGCTGTCCGCACCGCGCCATCTTTATCTTTAAGGGCTTTCACGAGAGGATCGACGCCCCGTGAATCTCGTAGTTTCCCCAATCCCGACGCAGCCTGCTCACGAATTGCCCATTCATCGTCCGCCAACGCCTCGATCAATCGATCGACGACCGACGGACCGATCCGTACAATGGCACTAGTTGCCGCTTCCCGAATCAGAACGTCTTCGTCCGCCATGAGTCCGATCAGCGGCCCCACCGCGTCCTCACCCACCTGACTCAAACTCGCAATCGCATGATCGCGGAGCGCATCATTGTCGTCCCGAAGGGCCCCGATCAGTTGTTCAATCCGTTCAACCTGCCCATGATCACTCATCGGCGTCCTGCTCTCCCTGACTCCCGACAGGAATCCCGTCGAGCGCCTCCAGCTTGTCGGCGATTAATCCTGAATTGTATGCGACCAAGCCGTCCCGGTCTGTCCTCAACCGATCGAACAGTTCCTTATACGGCCGCAACACCTCCACATCTTTCACTTTGGCCAAGGCTTCCATGGCATAGACCCGCAGGGGTCGAATGGGAATGGCCTCGATATAGAGTTGGGCAGGCCTGGCATCGCCAATCAAGCCCAATGATTTCATGGCTAGCTCCTTCACGCCCGTATCTTTGTCAACCCGTAACCGTTGCATCAAGGGTTCGACTGCGCGTACATCGCCGATCTTTCCCAGCAAATCGGCGGCGGCCTCGCGGACCAGC
The DNA here is from genome assembly GCA_035273365.1 of Nitrospiraceae bacterium. GTDB lineage: Bacteria > Nitrospirota > Nitrospiria > Nitrospirales > Nitrospiraceae > Palsa-1315. Next base: position 1,023 of record DATEPD010000435.1, read on the forward strand.
CAATCCTCGTCTTCTAGATACTCGATTAAAATCTCTACGCTTGGCCGTCCGATGGGCAAAAGATTGATCACCGTGCTCATACGGGCCTCTTCCCGTTCGCTCAATTCTTCAATCGCGCGAAGGTTGTCAAACACCTCATCGATGCGCTCACGAATGGCGCTCAACTTCTTGAGAGTCCGAACGGCAATCTCGCGGACGGCCGGCTGTCCCATCGCATTGATAAACGCATCCGCCGAACGGGGATCGAGTAGATGTTCCAGCATCTCTGCTGCCATGATCTGCGCCTCTGGGTCTTCATGGGTCAACATCTTACAGAGCGGCGCAATCGCATTCGGAATGACCCCCAACAACTGCGAGGCCGCCACTCGAATCTTCTCATCCTTCGAAGCATAGAGCAGCGAGGCCAGCGCGGCCGCAGTCGTCTCGTCAAGCACTCCCGCCATGTGTTCCAAGGCTGATGCACCGGCCTTACGGACGGCCTCATCCTCATCGTGAAGTAACCCGACCAAGGGCACACCGGCTTGAGGATCACTCACGCGCGCCAACATGGCCGCCGCCTCGGCTTTCAACGCCGACGAGCCGGTCTGCAGCGCGTGAACCAGCGCCTGGACTGCGCGAGGCCCTCCGGATACGCAAGCTGCCGTCGCCCGCATTCGTCGCCAATCCTCTTCATGGACGAGCTCGGAAACCAGCGTTTCAATATTTTCCTTCGCCATAAGAACCAACTCTGTCTCCCGCACGACCTGCATCTAACAGGATGCTGAAAAACTCTGCGAACACACAGGATGCTCAAAAAGGCCGTCCAGCAAGGCCGCAGCGAGCGAAGAGGCGAGGCGTACGCTTCGGTACGTTGAGCCTCTGAGCGATGCGAGAACGATGCTGGCGGACTTTTTCAGCATCCTGTTAGACACGTCCGGCCCGCCAGCCGACCTTGGCCAACGCATCTTTGACATGGTAACGGATGTTGTCATCCGATTCATGTGCTAACAGAGCCAACAATGGCGCAATCACGGTGCCCCCAAATCGAGTGAGTGCCTCGGCGGCATCCGCCCGCGTCATCGTATAACGAAGCGCCTTGATGAGCGACGGGATGGCCGACTCGTCTCGAATCACACCTAAAGCCTTGGCAGCCACACCGAACGTGATGATGTCCTCATCCCAATGATTACCGCAACCGTCGGTCGGTCGCGAGACATCCAATTGTTCCACGCCCTCGAGCACGTTGATCAGTACCGGCACAGCGCGACGATCGCCGATCTGTCCGAGGGCCTCAACCGCCAATGGCCGAAACCCAGGTTCTTTCATCGCCGTCATGAGGAACTCCACCGCTCGCGCGTCTCCAATCTGACCAAGCGCACGGACGGCATCCTCGCGTACCGCCCTGTCTCGATCGTTGAAGAGTACCGACAACAGAGGATCCACAGCCTCAGGCGACCGCGTTTTCCCCAAGGCTTCTACCGCATGCAGCCGTACCAGCCATTCCTCATGGGTCAATGCACCGAGCAACGATGGTAGCGCCGCGTCCCCAATGGCAGCGAGAGCCGTCGACGTTTCCTCGCGCACGGCTTTCACCTTATCTTGTAGCAGCGGCACCAACGGCCCTACAGCCTCAGAGTCTTGAATCCGCCCCAGTGCCTTGGCCGCATGCATCCGCACAATCCAGTCGGGACTCGCGAGTGCCGTGATCAGCGGGGTGAGAACTCGTGTATCGGCAATGCGAGCCAACACCGACGAGGCCAACTCCTGAACTGTGAGCAACGGATCGGAAAGACAGGCACCCAGCGTCGTCACGGCGGGCTCTCCGATGGCCAGGAGAGCTCCGATAGCCGCATCGCGAACTGCGCGATCACTGTCACGAAGCACGGAAACCAAGGGCACCACCGCCCGAGGATCCCGAAGCGTGCCAAGCATCATGGCAGCCTCTTCGCGAATCGCCCAATCTTCGTCCTCAAGCGCCGCGATCTGTTCGGCTACCGCGTCAGCCATGCCTGACCCCAATATCCAGCTCGACCCTCTTAACCGTTTTGGGCAAAATCACCCGAAGGACCAAACCGGCCTGAATCGCCAAGAGGCATGTCCACCCTGGCATTGTCGACCGCGCTCGAATTGACAGTGATGTCTTCCGACGCCGGCATCCACCCCAATTTTTCAAGCGTTTCAAGCGCCAATTGCCGCAAGGCATCTTTTGCCGTCAGTCGGACCGACGCATAGGAGAGCACCCGCTCCCCTTCTGAGACGACTTCGGACGCTTTCGGATCGTAGAGAAATGCAATCAACGGCTCGATCGCCGTATCGCCGATGGTGGCCAGGGCGGCACTGGCCTTCTCGCGCAACACACCATCCTTCAACAGCATGATCAAATCAGGAATGACACGTGGATCACGAAACTGGCCGAGCGCTGTTGCAGCTGCTTCCTTGATAAACGCGTCTTCACTAACAATGCAGCCGGGGGTCGGGGTCCCATCCTGTCGAATCCCCTTCCCTCTCAATGCGTCCAGCACCGGAGGCAACGCACGAGGATCGCCAATCATGCCGAGCGACGTAATAGCATGCCGTTTCACCACGCCATCCTTCATCGCCTCGATCAAGGCATCAATAGCCCGTGGATCGCCGATCTGGCCCAAGGCGATCGTGGCATCTTCGCGGACGGCCCGATCCGGATCCTTCAGCGCGGCAATCAGGACATCGACAACTTTAGAGTCCCGCACCCACGTCCGGCCGATTTGATAGTCGGTGGTCATCCCACCGAGTGCACGAGCGGCGTGGCACCGGACCACAAAATCCTTATCCTTGAGACACTCAATCAGCGGATCGACGGAAAGCTCGCCGATGGAGATGAGCGCGGTCCCAGCTGTTTCTCGCACCGTCTTCGATGGGTCACGGAAAAGTTTGATCAGGACTGGGATCGCCCTCGGATCCCCGATCTTACCCAGCGCCTCCGCTACCGCACTCTTCACGGCGCCATCGCGATCTCGACAGACGAGTATGAGCGCCTCGACAGCGTTCCGATCCTTTATGATTCCACAGGTTTTCGCGGCATGTTCGCGGACACGCCAACGTTCATCCTTTAATGCGGTGATCAAGCGATCCACGACCGTGGCTCCCATCGATGCCATGGCCGCCACTGCGTCGTTCCGCACCTCCATGATGGAGTCGTTAAACAGGACGATGAGCGCTTCCACCGCTTTAGCCCCACCGATCCTGGCCACACCCCAACCCGCATGAGCCCGCACAGTCCAATATTCGTCTCCACAGGCACCGACAAGCGCGTCCAACGTGGTAGGGTCGGCGCGTTCGGCGAGAGCCTTGGAGGCCTCCTCGCGAGTCGCGTCGTCGACATCCTCGAGTGCATCTAGTAGATCGTCAAGCGCCTGGGTCATTGGTACCGCTCCTCTACTGGTACTGGTAATCACGCTGGCCGCTGTACGGATAGGTTCGGCTGCAGCGGATCGTTAAGGTCTGGGTCCCTCGTCCCTCCACACATTGGTCGAGAGATTGGGCAAACTCCAACTTCCCCTCTAGGTTCACCGTGAACGGAAAATCAAACGTGAAGCTTCCGAATTTATATTTTCCCGGCTTCAGCTTGAGGGCACGAGACTCAGTCGTCCTGTAGGCATCCATGGACTCGGGATCCGACGCATAGATGGACGGGGTAATGCCGGGCACTTGCCACCAGGTCTGCGGATTAATGGTGGTGGCATCAATGGTAATCACATGCTCCTGGGTGTAGGCAGCCGGCTGACCGGCCGCGATCGGCGAAACAATCGCCGCAATGCCCAGCACCCCTCCGACCAGACAACGCATCATGTACCATGTCACGTTCCGCATCGCGCGACCTATTGCAGGCTGGATCCCTGTGGAGCCGCGGCAAAGGCTGCCTGAAATATTTCTTCCACAGCACGACTGTCCCATTCTGTATGGGTCTGTAATCCCAACGTCCGCATCACTGTCGCACCGGTATCTAAAATGGAGACCGGCTGGTGAATCGCATACCCAGGTTTAATCCCCACCCCCGAGGCAATCCACGGAACCATCGGAACGGCCGCATCAGCCGGCTCCTGGTTTGCGTCACTACCTTCGGGGCTGAGCGAGGTCACGAACTGGGTCGTCCGCTTCGTCAGCCCCTGCTCTTGATAGATATCCATCACAGAATGTATGGCTTTATCCACCCTGCGAAGGGCGTCACGATACTCCTTGGAGGTCCAGCCTCTGGACGCACCCACTCGGCCCGCCTCAGGAAGATGCACGACCAGGAAATGCGGCAGTGAAAGGATCGCGTGTCCGTAACCATGGCCGCTGGTTGCCTTATTGAAGTATTGACGGATGTAGGACACGATTCGATCCGTGCTGCACTCGGGCTTCAGAGGACCGCACATCTGATAGTCGGTGTAGGGTTCAGGTCTTGCCAACTGATAGAGCGACTCGTCCATGAGGAAGATCGCACTATCCCGCCCCCCACTTAAATCAAGATAGTCGAACACGCTCGGGGCACGTGGGTAACCGCGGCTGAACTCAAAGGTGTTCCAGGTAATGCCATGTTTTTCGACCGGCATCCCCGTTATCAATGACGCCATCGTGGGCAGCCGTAACGCAGGTTTCACCGCCGTCGCGGACCAAGTGACTGCCCCTTCCTTGACCAACCGGCTGAGGGTCGGCATCGTACCGCCTTTCAGCGAATTCTGACCGAAGCCTTCGAGAACGAAGAGAATCACGTGTTCGGTCGGAGCGATGGAGACAGGGACCTCCGCTGTCGCCGATGCAGCAGTCGCTACCCCGCTCTGGGAAAGTACCCAGAGGATGAATGATACGGCGAGAGTCCAAATCGACCATCCACAATTATGGCTGACCGACATAACCACGAATCAATCCTTTCCATTCCCAAGTGAACTTGTACGCTATCATGGCGTTTTCTGCCAAGGCAAGCGAGGCAAGACCTCGCCCGCACAATTCATCAGAATTCATGCTGGTGAGGCCGCTCCTGGTAGAATAGTCAATGTCGGTGCTATGCTTATGTTTGGCATTGTAGTTATCAACGGATCGGCCCCTTAAGGCGTCGGTCCTATCCAAAAGGTGATGGCGATGCCATCAATCTCTCTTCCACATACTGCCACGCAATTGGCCTTCCCTCACATTCCATCGCCAAGCCTGAGCCTCATTGCACTGTTCGTCGTTCTGTCTGTCTGGCCGTCAGCCACTCTGGCAGAGGTCCGCGTCGTGACTGCCCAAGGGGAACACCGGATGGGAGACCGTGACACCAGGGAAGACGCCATCCGCCTGGCCACCGAAGCAGCCAAACGAAATGCCCTAGAACAGGTCGCCGTCTACCTCGAAAGCGTCACTGTCGTGGACGGTCTCGATGTGACGAAAGACGAAATTCGAACCTATACGGCCGGCTTGGTCCTTGTTCTGGAGCAAGAGACCAACACGACGCTCGATGGGGACACGATCGTTGTCAGGACGGATCTGGTAGCCCAGATCGATACGGAAGAAGTGAAACAGGCCATCGCGGCCTTGCGGGAGAACGAAGACGCCCGTCATCAACTCGTCGCGCTGCAACAGGAAAATGACCAGCTACAACAAGATCTCGACGCAGCGAATCAGGCCTTGGCGCAAGCTTCAACTGCAGAGCAGACACAGCAAGCGGCACAGCAGCGCCAAGACATCATGAATCGGGTGCAATCCAACGCCATGGTCTCGCAAGCTTGGACGGATTGGATACTCGTATCCGCAGTCGCCTATCCCTCTTCCTGGATGGGATTGGCCCAGACCCAGGCGCTTCTGAGCGCCGCTCAGGGCTTATATCCCACAAGCCCGCATGTCCAGATGGCACAACAAGTGATTACCACAAGACAGCCACCTTCGCCGCCACAACCACCCGTTCCCCCTGCACCGGGATCAAGACCACCGACCATGCCAAACTATCAGCTCACGCCGGCGCCTGGATCGCAGACTGCTCCGCGAAGGTTGAACGAAATCACGTATCACACACCGACAACGCCACCACACATCGGCAATCGACCCGGCGTCATCCATCAGATCCCATCTACCGGATCGAGATCGTTGACCGATGTCCGCCAATTGAATCCTTTCCTGCCGCCACCAAGTGGTGCTCCGCCCATGTCGCACCAGACTCCGGTTCCCGGTTCTCGGTCCAATCATGCACTGCAGCAGTTTTTACAGCCGCCGAAGGCTGCACCGGGCACACCACCTGTGACAAGGCAGTTACCTCCGGCGATGCATCAGCGCCATTCACCGACCTTCCAGCAGATACCGCACGCACCCTCCCATATTGCGCCTCAAGGATTCGGTGGAGGCGGGCATCATGGGGCAAGCGGTCGGGGAGGCGGAGGGAGAGGAGGCGGACATGGGCATGGTGGGGGCGGAGGGCGAGGGAGGTAGCGCGTGAGGAACAGAAGTGGTCAGTT
>DATEPD010000436.1:0-2663 GCA_035273365.1 Nitrospiraceae bacterium
GTGCTGACCAGGTTGCGTAAAGAGGGGTTCGAGCTTGGGATTGTGTCCAACTTCGACTCCCGGCTCTTTCCTGTGATGCGGGGGCTTGGAATTGATGGGCTCTTCGATACGGTGACGATTTCCAGCATGGCACAGGCTGCCAAGCCTGCGTCGAAGATTTTCGAGATTGCCCTCGAGAAACATTCGATGGATCCGGGCGAAGCGATGCATGTGGGTGACAGTGTCCGTGACGATGTGGAGGGGGCGATGAAGGCCGGGCTGACCGGCGTGTTGCTGGATCGAACAGGGCGGGTTCAGACGCCGGGGGGACATGTGATTCGGACATTAGAGGAACTGCTTCCACTAGTAGGATGCTAAATCCGCCAGGGCGCATGAAAGGTTAAGGCTTAGGTTAAGGGTGAGTATAAGAGAGTCTGATGATGATCTCCGCTCAACCTTGACCTCAACCTCAGCCTGCATTTAGAGCAGCTGCGGAACCAGATCTTTTGCACGACCTTGTAACGAGAGGTCAACGAGGTCTGACTGCGAAGTACTATCGAGATTGATCTCAATGACCAGCGCGCCGACGTGCTTCGCGACTGACGCAAAGCCTGCTGCCGGATAGACGACTCCCGATGTCCCGATGACAAGGAGGAGATCGCAGACTCGCAGGGCCTCGTCACAACGGCGCAGGTCTTCCGCCCAGAGCGATTCCCCAAACCAGACGATATGTGGCCGGACCAATGCATGACACAGCCGGCATGTCGGCAGGATGGGAATGGGGATCTCCCGGTTTTCAGAGATGACGCCGCAGCCAGTACAGCGAACCTTCCAGATGTTGCCGTGAATCTCGGAGAGGCGTTGTGATCCGGCGGTTCGATGAAGGCCGTCAACATTTTGCGTGATGAGCCACATGCGATCGGTCCATCGTTGTTCCAGTTTCACGAGCGTGTCGTGGGCAGGATTCGGCGATTTCGTGGCAATCAATTCACGCCTCCAGTTGTACCATTCCCAGACCAGCCGCGGGTCCCGCTCAAAGGCTTCCGGAGTTGCGAGATCCTCCGCGCGAAAGTTGCACCACAAGCCGTCTACTCCGCGAAAGGTCGGCACGCCGCTGTCGGCAGAAATGCCGGCTCCCGTAAGGACGGTCACGTTCCGAGCAGAGGTAAGGTATGTGCGGGCGATGCGGATCTGATCGTCAGTGGCCATGGTCGAGTGGACGAAGTGTACCGTATTTCGACCCCACGAATCAGCGTGGTATAGTACGCCTCCGTTCTTTTTGTGAGGTGCATCATGAAACAGATTCTCATGGTGGGGGCTGGATCAGTCGGTGGGTTCTTTGGCGCACAATTGGCGAAAGCCAATCTCCCCGTGTCTTTCCTGCTGCGGCCCAAAACGCTCGCAGCAGTGAAGCAGAATGGCCTCACGATCCGCAGTGCCCAGGGCTCCTTCACCGTACACCCACCAGCCGCCTCCGATCCGCGAAAACTTCCCAAGCCGGATCTGATCATTCTCTCCGTCAAATCCTACGATCTGGATGAGGTGCTGACTCAAATCGAGCCGGTTATGACCGATCGGACTGTCATCTTGACCCTGCAGAACGGGGTCGATACCGAAGACCGTATCGTGGCGCGCTTTCATCGGGATTGTGTTGTGGGTGGGATCGCATACGTCTACTCCAAGATCGCGGCACCCGGTGTCATCGATCACTATAAAAGAGGAACTGTGGCGATCGGGGAGCTAATGGGATATCAGAGCGCTCGTCTGTTGGCCATCGCAGATCTATTCAAGCGGGCGGGGATTCCTTGTCAGCTGACCGATGATGTCCGGCGGAGCAAGTGGGAGAAGATGTGTTGGAATTGCGTCTTCAACCCCTTGACCGTGTTGATCGACGACAAAGTGGCCAAGGCACTCGACCATCCAGAGATGTTGCGGGTGATTCACCAGATTGTGGCTGAAGTCGTGGCGGTGGCGGCCACGGTGAAGGTGCCGTTAGCCGCCGATATGGCGGACAAGGTAGTGCGTTGGACCCAAGAGATTCGGGATATCCATACCTCGATGTATGACGACTGGAAGGCCGGTCGGCCGACCGAGATCGACTTTCTGAACGGGTATGTCACAAAGATTGGGCGGCAATTCGGCATTCCAACGCCGCTGAACGATATGCTGACGGCGGTCATCAAGACCGTTACTGAGCGGGATCGGACCGGTCCCGGGGTCGTGCGGATCGAGGGAGCGGTGGTTCAGCCTGTCTCGCTTGATCGTCCCGCGATCGCATCGCTGCCTGCAGAACATCAACTCGAGATTTCGACGGTAATGCCCGGCATGCAGGGCAAAGGCATTCGCCTCAAGGCCCTGCTGGATGTACCGGCCTTGGCGATTAAGGCCGATCATGTGACGGTACATTCGGCAGACGGCAACTATTCAGCCTGTCTTACGCTGGAGCAAGCCAAATCATTCGGGGTGTTGATATACGAGCTTGATGGTGCGCCGTTTCCGGAGTCGAAAGGCGGGCCGTTTCGATTAGTCACACCGGGGCTTGGCGATCTGTGCGCGAATGTGAAGGGGGTCGCGAGAATCGAATTGACTATTGGAACGGGGGTCGACACGCGCCCAACGAACTGTTAGCAGGATGCTGAAAAATCCCGCCAGCTTCGTTCTCGGGTCGTCGAAATCCTCAACGT
>DATEPD010000437.1:0-2537 GCA_035273365.1 Nitrospiraceae bacterium
GTGAAACGCCGAAGCCCGGCTCCGCTCTATTTCGTCGGGTCCATTATCATATCGTCGGAAGCAACGGAGCGGCCGTCTCGGCTGTGACTCGCGCAGCCAGAGAGGCAGGTTTTCGAACCCTTGTGCAGAGGCCGCCCCTAACCGGAGAGGCTTGTGAAGAGGGGAAGCGGTTTGGCACATTGGCGAGGAATATGGTGCGCGAGAGAAAGCCGCTGCAGAAGCCCTGTTGTGTCGTGGCTGGTGGGGAAACTACCGTGACCGTTACTGGAAAAGGAACAGGCGGACGGGCGCAAGAATTCGCCGTCGCCGCCGCTCTGGAAATCGCCGGCCTGGTCAAAGTGTGGATGGTGGCGATCGGTACCGATGGCACCGACGGTCCGACTGACGCGGCCGGCGCCGTTGTTGATGGTCATACCGTGGCGAGCGCGCAGCGCCTCTTGGTGGATCTCAAGGGCGCGTTGAAGAGCCACAACACCTATGCCGCTTTAAAAAAGCTTCAACAGCTCATCATCACCGGCCCAACCGGCACGAACGTAAACGACCTCTACCTTCTCCTCGTGCTCTAGCAGGATGCTGGCGCATCCTGCTAGGGTGCTTGTTGCTCCGGGCCGGTGAAGCGCTGATACACCCCGTAGTTTTTCCGCAGCCTGCTAGGTAGTATCCATCTCAATGGATCTCCCTCTCCTTCTTCCCTTGGCCGCCTGTACCCAGCCATCTCTTGTTGGGGGGAAAGCCATAGGCCTAGCGCGTTTGCTCGCCGGAGGGTTTCCTGTTCCCTCCGGGTTCTGCGTGACAACCGAGGCCTATAATCGCGCGCTTCGCACGTCGGATTTTTCTCCGACCGAACAGTGGCAGGCAGCGCAGAACTCCTCCGGGGCAGCACGCCAACGGATACTGTCTCACTGTTGCACCGTCATTCGGGACTGCGACATCGCTGAGCTGACGGCACAGATTGTGGAGCAGGCGCTCCGCCTCGATCAGCCGTCGCATGGGCTCTGGGCCGTGAGGTCATCGGCGATCAACGAGGATGGCACGCATGCCAGCTTTGCCGGAATCTTCCGCACGCGTCTCGGCATTCCGCTGAATGAGGTGAGCTTGGCGGTGAAAGATCTATGGCTGTCGATCTGGGATGAACGGGTCCTGAGTTATCATGCGAGGTCAGGGTTGAATGGAACACCTCCCTCCATGGCCGTCGTGATCCAACCACTGCTAGAGGCGCGAGCCGCCGGGGTGGCCTATTCTATTCATCCCCTCACCGGACGAGCGACGCAGGTGGCGATTAATGCGATTGCGGGGCTCGCGGCAGCCCTCGTCGAAGGGCGCCTCACGCCGGACCAATATGTGGTGGAAATGGCCGAGAGCGGTCAGCCCATCAGGATTTGCGAACGGACGATCATCGGACAGACTCAAGCGTTGCGCGTGACCGTGCAGGGTCTGCGTGAAGTACCACTGTCAGATGACGCGGTTGGTCGCGCCACGTTGTCGGATGACCAACTGTTTGCCCTGGCTCGTACGGCCAAGCAGATTGAACATACATTTGGTCATCCGGTGGACCTCGAATGGCTCTACGATGACCGTGGCCTTTGGCTGGTCCAAGCACGACCTATCTCGGGGCTGACACGATTCCGGCTGTTCACGAATGACGACTGCGAATGGTCGCGTGCCAACTTCAAAGAAACGATGCCCGAGCTGCCGAGTCCGCTTGGACTGTCGTTTCTCGAGCTATTCATGGAGCGCTACATCCTTTCACCCTATCGGCGTTTGGGGTGTCGAGTCCCCGAAGGGGTTTCTTCGGTCCGCACGTTTCAGGGACGTCCCTACATTAATATGACCCTGTTTCATTCCCTCATCACACAATTGCGGGGAGATCCCTCTTGGTTAACGGAGCAGATGGGAGGAGAAAATCTTACCAGGATTCCGGAGGCCCACCCGATCGGGTGGGCCGCGCTCGCCCGTGGCGGCATCGTGATGATGGCCGAAATGAGAAAGGCCGTGCGCCACGGGCCGTCCTGGTTCGCCTATATGAAGGGGATGGCGACCGAAAATCGTGCCGATCGGCTTCGGACGGTCTCCGCCGAAGACATCGCCCAACGTCTCGATGCCATCGGGCAATGGCTTGATACACATGAGCTGACCTTCGGCATTGCGGGAGGGGTATCGCAGTGTTTGCAAGCGTTAGGCAGCGTGCTGCCTCGCTGGTTAGGCGAAGACTGGAGAGCATTGCTGAACGGAGCGTTGCAGGGACAGACGGCGGTGATCAGTGCGCAACAGATTATCCGATTGGCGGAAATAGCGGACATGGTTCGACGCGATGCTCGAGCGATGTCGTGGTTCACCTCAGAAGCGTGGGACCCGATTGAGATTCATCGCCGGCTTGAAGGAACCGATATTCTCCGCGCCTTCAACCGGTATCTCGAGGACTACGGCCATCGCGGGGTTGGCGAGTCGGACCCCATGTCGCCTCGATTTGCCGATCGACCGGAGTTGTTGCTGGCAGTATTGCGAACACAGATTCTGGCTCCGACCAGTGCTAACCC
>DATEPD010000438.1:0-2600 GCA_035273365.1 Nitrospiraceae bacterium
CAGGCTACCCACTCACAAGGTTTATGGCGGACATGGAATGGGCGCTCCAGGACAAACCGGGCCTCGATTACTTGAGCTTTGTCGAATTCGAGACACGTGTCAACTATGTGTCTCCCAAGTACGACGATCCACTGATCTGCGCGTACGATCTCTCGAAATTTAGCTCCAGTATGATAATCGACGTCATGCGGACGCACCCGGTCGTCCTTATCGGCGGGGTGCTACAGGAGAACCCATTCTTCGTTCCTCCTGATCAGTTCCTTCTTGAGATACGGGAGCGACTGTCGGTTCAAAAGAGCGCAAGCATGGAGCACTAAGTTGGCTGTGAATCGCGATGCTGAGATACTCCGTCTGCGAACCGCGCTCAGGGATATCGTGGCACTCTCCATCATCCCGGCAGCGTGGGTCGGGAGAGAACCGCCTGAGATCGCCGCCCGGCTTGCTGACGTGTTGGTGGGATCGTTGTATCTCGATTTCGCCTTTGTGCGTCTGTGCGACCCCAACGGCGGTGGCGCGGTAGAAGTCACCCGGGGAGACACATGGGAAGCATTTCCGGAATGGCTGGAACGTCACCTGGCGGTCGGCAGACACTTTTCTCGTAAGGAAATCATTCAAAACGTCGGCAAGGGCCCGGAGTTATGTCGCGGTATTGTCATTCCCGTCGGAGTCAATGCCGAGGGCGGTGTGGTTGCCGCGGCGTGCGATCGGGCCGACTTTCCCACCGAGATCGACCAGTTGCTGCTCTCTACGGTTGCGAATCACGCGGCGACTGCATTTCAGAACTCGCGTCTCATCCATGAGCGCCGCCGTGCAGAACACGCGTTGCGCGATAGCGAGCAGGAGCTTCGCCAAGCCCGGAACGAACTCGAGATTAAAGTGGCGGAGCGGACAGCCGAACTGCGGCGGAGCGAGGCCTATTTGCGAGAAGCCCAGCGCATCGCGCAGGTTGGCTACTGGGAACGCGACCTCGAAACCGATCGTATCACCTGGTCAGACCAAACCTACCTCATCTTTGGGTTGCCGCTACAAGAACGCGCGATCGACTTTGCCGCGGTGCAGGAACTGACACACCCGGAAGATCAGCAGATGGTCGCCCAGGCAGTAAGCGAGGCGTTGCGGGGCGACGCGCGCTACGAGATGGAATATCGCGTGGTCCAGCCCGGCGGCGAAGTGCGCATCGTCCACAGTCAGGGCGATGTGACGAGGGACCAGTTAGGCCGGCCCCGCCGCATGTTCGGCACAATCCAGGACATCACCGAGCGCAGGCGGGCAGAGGACGAACTGCGCGCGAGTGAGAGAAATCTTCGCCTGCTCATCGAGGCGATCCCGGGCATGATTTGTCGCGCCTCTGCGATCGGCAAGATTGAGTATGTTAACCAGCGTGTGTTGGACTACACGGGCAAGACCCTGAAGGAAATCGCTGGCTTTGGCTGGGCTAGGGTCCTCCATCCTGACGATGCCGAGCGTGTGCTGAGCACGTACCTCCAATCTATCGCAACCGGCCAGACCCACGAAGTCGAATACCGGCTGCGCCGCTGGGATGGCACATACCGGTGGTTCCAATCTCGCGCGGACCCTTTGCGAGACAGTGAGGGCCGCGTCATCAACTGGTACGGTTTGCTTTACGACATTGAAGACCGGAAAAACGCGGAAGCGATTCTACGCAAAACCGAGGTCGAGCTGGCCCATGCCACACGAGTGATGACCATGGGAGAACTGGTGGCCTCGATAGCGCATGAAGTCAATCAGCCACTCGGCGCCATAGTCACCAATGGCCATGCTTGTGTGCGGCTGTTATCGCGCGAGGTGCCGGATCTTGAAAGGTCACTCGAAGTGATAGGGCGGATGATCAAAGACGGCATACGGGCGAGCGAGGTGATTAAGCGGATTCGCGAGCTCATGCACAAGAGTCCGGTTGAAATGGCTCCGTTGAATATCAATGAGACGATTCAAGAGGTGGTGGCCCTGGTAAGCAGCGACGTACTCAGGAATAAGATTGAGTTGAACGCTGAATTACAAGCTGATCTTCCGCCCGTCCTGGGAGATCGGATTCAATTGCAGCAAGTAGTTCTGAACCTGATACTAAACGCCAAGGACGCTATGAGTGACGATCAGATGCATCCACGTGACCTACAAATCACCACTCGAAAGACCGGCTCAGATGGGATCCTGGTTGCGGTGCGTGATACCGGCCATGGGCTGAATGCAAACGATGTTGAGCGAATTTTCGAACCGTTTTTTACTACCAAGTCCGAAGGCATGGGTTTAGGGCTTTCAATTAGTCGAAGAATTATCGAAACCCATGGGGGAACGCTTTGGGCTACCCAGAACGAGGACAAGGGAGCGACAATACAATTTGGACTTCCCTCGAACAGCGAGAATGAATCATGAAGACAGCAGAGCAAGTGGTCCTTGTGATCGATGATGACCCATCGATGCGTACGGCGATTAAGGAGCTGATCGAAGCTGTGGGCCTAACCTGCGAGACTTTCGGGTCAGGCAATGAGTTCCTGAAGGCTGAGCTACCGGATGTGCCCAGATGTTTGGTTCTTGACGTGCGCCTGCCAGGACTCAGTGGTCTAAACCTGCAACGAGAGTTG
>DATEPD010000439.1:0-4970 GCA_035273365.1 Nitrospiraceae bacterium
TAAGACAAAGCCAAAAGACCATAGCTGAAGAATCTTCTTGAACTGCATAACTTTCTCCTGTTAGCTCGTTATCGAATTGTCTTGTGCTGACGAACAAGGTGGATCGCAAGCAACAGATATCGAGTGCCACGTCGTCATGCGCGTTTATCTCACGAAACTTCTCGTGCTGCCTAGCCGTACAAAGGTAATAACAGCCCCACCATAAGAGAACCTACGAAAGGGGAACCCGGCAAGGTCGACACCTCGATCGATCGTGATGGAGCCAAATCCGCAATCCGCGTGCAGCCAACTCAGGGACACAGAATAGAAGAGGGAGCGAGAAGGCGTGATCGATCAAGTAGTTATCGGGAGCAGGTATGGGGTGGATGACGGGTTTCGAACCCGCGACCTCCGGATCCACAATCCGGCGCTCTAACCAACTGAGCTACACCCACCACCCTGAGTCGAGGTGCTATTGCGGTGTGAGAAGGCCTGCGGATCTTAGCAAAGAAAGAAGAAAGCCCGCAACCCGATGGGAAGCGTCATCCCCTGACATCGAAGGCTGTCTGCATTTCTGTGAGAATTGCGGCGGCGGCGGCGGCGGGATCCGAGGCATCTCTGATGGGTCTGCCGATCACTAAATAGTCTGCTCCCGCTGAAATCGCTTGGGTCGGTGTGGTTGCTCGCGCGTGATCGTCGACATCCTTGCCGGCTGGACGCACACCTGGCGTGACAATCAGAAATCGTGGCCCGACTTTGGGACGGAGGATCGCCGGTTCTTCGCCCGAGGCGACAACCCCGTCACAACCCACCTCGGACGCCAATAGGGCGCGCGCGGTCACCAGGTCCTTGACGCTTCGCTGAATGCCCATCTCACGGAGATCCTGGCTGTCAAAGTTAGTCAGCACCGTCACTGCTAACAGTTTCAGTCCGGACTCTCCGCGGCCTTGTACGGCTGCGGCCAGCGCCTTCCGATTTGCATGAACCGTGAGGAATTCCACGCCCATCGCCGCCACCCGCGCCGTGGCCCGACGTACGGTTTCCTCAATATCGAGAAACTTGAGATCAAGGAACACTCGCTTACCTTGCGTGATAAGACGTTGAACCATCTCCGGTCCGGCGGCAGTATAGAGTTCGAGTCCGACCTTCACAAATACGATTTGATCCTGCACGCGATTGAGAAGCCGATCTGCTTCGTCGCTTGAGGGAACATCGAGGGCCAATATGAGGCGGTCACGGGCAATAATGGTTGACACAGGTTTGTCCTTTTGAAGAATGGCTCACCTTGACGCGTCACCGAGCCATATGGTAAAAGCGTCTTCTTTTCTAGAGGAGTTTACTATGGCGGTTGTACATAAATCGACGATTCGCCGAGCCCGCCAGTCCGTGAAGCGACACGACCGTAACCGTGCGACTCTGGGTGCTCTCAAGAGCCTCATCAAGAAGGTCCAAGCGGCCGTCGCTGAAAAGAAGGTCGAGGATGCGCAGGTATCCCTCCGCCAAGCCACGTCGGCACTCGGCAAGGCTGTGACCAAAGGTGTGATGAAACCGAACACGGCCTCGCGCCGGATTGCTCGTCTCACGCTCCACGTCAACTCCTTGTCTGCTTCCCCCTCGTAATCGTACGCACGTTTGATATCGTTCTTGCCCTCGCCGGTTGCGGCACTTCAGCGCCACGACTCGGCGAGGGTGAAGGTGCGTTCGACTGCATACGATCACATAACCGCAACAACAGGTCTTCGAGAATTCGTGCAGGACGTCCACCACTACCACCCTTCAGCTTCGCATCGGCATCCAGGAATAGCCGAAGCGCCTTATGCAAATGGACGTCAGGAAATTGTGCGAGAAATGTTCGCAGCTTGTAGGGATCCATCCGCAATGTCCGAGCGGCTTCTCCCTCGCGACCTCCCTGCCGTACAATCTCCTTGACCTTCCACAGTCTCCGATATTGCCAGGCCAGTGAGCCAAGGATTCTCAGCGGAGCCTCCCCTGCTTCAAGATTCCTGGCCAGGATCGCCAACACCCGTCCACGATTTCTCTCCCCGATGGCCAACGTCAAATCAAACACCGAAGCGCCGGGCTCCGTTCCACGAAGGGTGGCCACGTCGGCCGCGGTGACAGCCTGGCCCGGCAAGACATAGGCAGCCAGCTTTTCCAGTTCACGCCGAACCGAATAGAGCGAGCCGCCACAGGCTTCCTTGAGCAACTCGATGGCCTCTTCGTTGAGTTGGATCCCGACCCGCTCAGCGTCCTGTTTGAGCCAAGGAGACCACTGCGCCTCTCTGAGAGGTGAACAATCAACCGTCACGGCCGCCCGTGTGAGGGCCTGCGTAAACTTGAGTCGTCCATCAAGTTTTGGCGCAATGAAAATCATTGCAGTAGAATCATTTGGTTCTTTCAGATAGGGAAGGATTGCGTCGCACTCCCGAGCTGGAAGTTTATCGGCTGCTCGTACCACCACCACTCGCCGAGCCGAGAACACGGCGACTTCCGAGGCGCAGGTGACAATCTCTGCCCCGCTCACGTCGTCTCCATAGAACAGGTCGCAATTAAAGTCGCTCTCACCCTCTCCCAATAACGCAGTCTTCAGCGCACTCAGAGCCATATCGCGCAACAAATCTTCTTCACCGACCACCGCATACAGTGGTGCAACCATCCCTTTCGCAAGCTGCGCGTTGAGCTGAGCATGAGAGATGGTTGAGGCCATAGTGGGTATCCGGCTATTTGAGGTTGCTGTCCGCGTTGTCCGATGTTGGTTCTGCAGGCGGCTTGGCCAGCTGCCCCGACTCCAACTGGAGCAGAAAGCGGGAAGCCAAGTCCTCTGCAATGAAACGGCCGGCTTGTTCCAGGGCCCGGTTCTGTAACACACGGTTGAATTGCAAGTCTGGCGTCACAAAGAACTCCGAGAATCCCTTCGCCATTTGGGCCCACACGACGCGTTTTGTCCTGGTCTCCTCTACCTTGACCGTCACCACGACCTCGGTACGGCTTTCGACCGTGGTACGCTGACTGAAACTGAGCGTCGGAACAGTGACCGAGAGAATTTGCCCGGACAACACAAGATCAGCTGCCTCAGACTCTGGCACGATCTGGGCCCCACTGCCCGAGGAAAATTCATGGCGCAGATAGTTGGTATAGCGAGTTTCCAGGTTAGGCTCAAAACTCCTATTCTCCAATGTCCGAACGATTAACCGCGGTGGCGGTGACGTGGGAGAAGATGATGCTGTTGCGCCACCAATTGTAGGCCCGGGTCCCTCCACACGAAACTGATACCCGCAGCCGGTCAAGAGCCCGAGACAGGCAAGAGAGACAACTACCCAATAACGCGAAGCACATGGTCTCAGCCCTTCTCGCTTTTCACGCATGTCGCGCCTTGCTCGATCGCTTAAACGACAAAGTTCATCAGCTTCTTTTCAACATACACGATCTTTTTGGATTCTTTGCCCTGCAGCCACTCTGCGATCTGCACGCGAGCAAGCTCCTCGATTTGCTCACGAGTGGCATCGGCTCTCACGTCCAATTTGGCCCGCAACCTTCCATTCACCTGGATCGGAATAGTCAATCGATCGCTCACCGTCAGAGCCGGATCGAAGATCGGCCAAGGCTGCTGAGACACGCTCGGCTGGTGACCCAACATTTCCCATAATTCCTCAGCCAGATGGGGAGCGAAGGGAGCCAGGATCAAAACGAAAGGATCGAGTACGGATCGGGAGCGCTGCTCGGCCTTCGTCATCTCATTGGTAAACACCATCATCTGGGAGATCGCGGTATTGAACCGCAACGCGTCGATATCCTCCGTCACCTTTTTGATCGTGTAGTGGAGCAACCGCTGGTGTTCGAGAGCAGGAACTGTCTCCACCACGGTACTCGATAATCGACCCTCTTCATTCACCATCAGTCTCCAGACCCGTTCGAGAAACCGCGTCACCCCTTCTACGCCCCTCGTACTCCAGGGCTTCACGGCCTCCAGCGGGCCCATGAACATCTCATAAAGCCGCACCGCATCGGCCCCGAACTGATCCATCATCTCATCGGGATTCACCACATTGCCGCGAGACTTGGACATTTTCTGATTGTCTTCTCCCAGCACGATTCCTTGATGCACCAGCTTCTTGAACGGCTCCGGCGTACTGACCACCCCAATGTCGTAGAGAATCTTGTGCCAAAACCGCGCATAGAGCAAATGCAGCACCGCATGTTCGCTGCCGCCGACGTAGAGGTCCACCGGCATCCAATAACTTTCCTTCCTCGGATCGACGAGCTGGCCCTGATTCTTCGGATCAATAAATCGCAGATAGTACCAGCAGGAGCCTGCCCACTGAGGCATCGTATTGGTTTCACGACGCGCCAGCGCTCCACCCATCGGGTTGATAGTCGTCAGCCAGTCAGTGAGATTCGCGAGCGGGCTTTCGCCGCTCCCGGACGGTTTGAAGTTGCTGGTTTCCGGCAACAGGACCGGCAACTGCTCTTCCGGAAGCGGAAGGGCCTGGTCATCGACCCATATAATTGGAAAGGGTTCGCCCCAATACCGCTGACGGGCAAACAGCCAATCCCGCAACTTGTAATTCACGGCCTTGCGGCCTTTGCCATGCGACTCTAACCAGGCCGTGATTTTGGGAATCGCATCACCCGGCGTCAGCCCATTGATGGTAAAGCTTCCATCAGGCGCCGTGGAATTGACGACCGTCCCCGTGCCGATGTCGACGTAGGCCTCTTGTTCAACATGACCGCCCGCAATCACTTCTCGGATCGGCAAGGCATAGGTCTTCGCAAAGGCCCAGTCGCGCTCGTCGTGTGCGGGTACAGCCATAATGGCTCCGGTCCCATAGCCCATCAACACATAGTCGGCGATCCAGATGGGCAGCGGCTCGTTATTCACTGGATTCACCGCATAGCCGCCGGTGAAAACTCCGGTCTTTTCCTTTTCGAGCTCCTGCCGTTGGAGATCGCTTTTTCTGGCCGCCGCCTCGCGATAGGCGGTGACCCTAGTG
>DATEPD010000440.1:0-7440 GCA_035273365.1 Nitrospiraceae bacterium
TCGTGATGACTACGAAAGCAGAACTGGTCCAGGCTGTGAACGATTATCAGGCCGGCAAGATGGGGCATTTGAGTTGAGACAGGAGCAGAACGTGAAGGAATCCAGGATGTACGTGGAGATCTACTCCGATATGGTCTGCCCCTGGTGCTTCATCGGGAAGCGTCGTTTCGAACAGGCACTCGAGACCGCCGGGTTTGGAAACCAAGTACACGTGACCTGGCGACCGTTTCAGTTGAATCCGACGATGCCGAAGTCTGGCATGGATCGGCGCGCATATCTTGAGGCAAAGTTCGGCGGTGCCGAGGCCCGTCGGGCGATCGAAGAGCGCCTCGCCAAGGCCGGTGAGGCAGACGGGATCGTGTTTGCCTTCGATAAAATTGCGCGGACCCCGAATACCTTCGAGGCCCATCGACTGATGTGGTTCGCCCAACAGCATAAGAAGCAAGACGATCTTGCTGAAGCGCTCTTTCGCGCCTACTTCTCGGAAGGCCGTGACATCGGTGATGGGCAGACACTCGTCGATATCTCCGAAGAGATCAGGTTCGACCGTGATGAAATCCGGCAGTTTCTCGCGAGTGAGCAGGGGGTTGAAGTAGTCCGGGAGGAAGAAGCGGCTGGCCACCGTTTAGGCATTCGGGGAGTTCCCTATTTTGTGCTGAATGGCACGTACGCGATCTCCGGCGCGCAACCTCCGGACATCTTTGTCTCGGCCTTGCAGAATGCAGAGGTTGATCGCAAGGAAGGAAAGGGGGGTCAATAATGGCGGTCCAAGTCTATGGATGCAATCATATCGTGATCGAAGTCACCGACGCCAAGAAGGCAGTCAAGTTCTATTCGGATGTCTTTGGATTGAAGATGCTCCGCGGCGGTGAAGGCGCCGCCTGGTGCAAGTTAGGCGAGCATCAGTTCATGGCCATCTTTGAGGTCGAGACACTGCAACCGGACCGTGTGAAACATTTTGGTCTGATGGTCCGCGATGCGAAGCAGATCAAAGAGGTCCGACGGAAACTCACGAAGAAGTATAAACTCACGATGCAGCCACAGTTCCGTTGCGACTTCCGCGATCCTTGGGGAAACCGTATTCAGGTCGGCGATCTCAGCGATGAATCGCTGGTCTGGCTCCTTCCCTATCAAGAAGTCCAGAAAGCAGGAATTACATTCACCAGCCAACCTTACAAGGGGAAATGATCATGAGTACCGTCAATCTACAGCAGCGACTGAATGATCTGTTCGGGTACATTCGTCAAGGGAAGATCATCGAGGCGATGAACGAGTTCTATTCCAAAGACACAAAGATGCAGGAGAACGCCCATCCTCCTACGGTCGGATTGGAGACCAACATCGAACGAGAGAAGCAGTTCATGAGCGGCGTGAAGGAACTGAAGGGCTTCGCGGTCACGGCCAGCGGTGTGGGCGACGACGTCACCTTCTACGAGAGCACGGTGGATTTCATTGCAACCAACGGACAGCCGGTTCATTTGGAACAGGTTGCGGTGGCTCGGTGGAAGCATGGCAAGATTGTGCACGAACGGTTCTATTACGATACAGGTAAGTCTCAGTGAAACGTGAAATAATCTGAAAAGGCTTTAGATCTCTGGTTTCAGAAAATCGCTCATGTGTCACGTACAGATTTCACGAGGGATCAAGATATGAAAGCGCACTACCTCGGCCATGTCGTCTTCTATGTCAAAGATCTGGAGCGATCGCTCGCCTTTTATCGTGATCTGTTGGGGTTTGAGGAAGTTGGGCGGATCTTCAATGGGGCCGCTGCGGCTCTCACGTCCGGTCGCACCCACCATGAGTTGTTATTGATTCAAGTCGGCGATGCGCCGGGTCCTCCGTCTGGGAGGCGGCGCGGGCTCTATCATATTGGCATTAAGATAGGAGACAATCTGGATCAATTGCGGGTGGCGAAGAACGAATTGGAACAGGCAGGCGTGACGATCGACGGCATGAGCGACCATACGGTGAGTCAAAGCCTCTATCTGCATGATCCAGACGGCAACGAAGTAGAACTCTATGTCGATGCCGACGAGTCGGTGTGGAAGAACAATCCGGCGGCTGTGGTGTCGCCGATCAAACCGTTACATCTGTAACGTACAAAAGGAGGCCCGTTCATGGAGAAGCCGCGCATTGCAGCCAAGCAGCCCGCAGTGCTTCAGTTAGATCCGGGAACTTACTACTGGTGTCTATGCGGGCGCTCGCGGGACCAACCGTTCTGTGACGGGTCCCATCAAGGGACCGGGTTTGAGCCGGTCGAGTTTACATTGAGTGAAAAGGAAGAAGTTGCTTTGTGCCAGTGCAAGCAGACGAAGACTCGACCGTTCTGCGATGGCACGCATTCGACGCTCTGATTGCGCCGGACGTCTCGCATGGCTTCCATAGGTTTCGTGGCGGGTAAGGCGTACACACTGGACCGTGATCGCTCAGGTGACAGGTTTGCCTGATCACGCCATGCGATCGGACAGGAGTGATACCATGAAGATCGCATTGATAGGCGCAACAGGTTTTGTCGGGTCGGCAATACTGAAGGAAGCATTAGATCGTGGCCACGAGGTGACCGCCATCGTGCGGAACCCGGACAGACTAACACTTCACGCGAAGCTTCACCCAATGAAAGGCAATGTCTACAATGAGGAAGAAGTCGTCCGTTTGGTTGAGGGTTCCGATGCGGTAATCAGTGCGTTCAATCCGGGATGGAGCAGTCCGGACATCTATGGCAAGCAGGTCAAGGGCGCACACTCCATAATCAACGCAGTGAAGAAAACCGGTGTGAAGCGGTTGTTGTTCGTGGGTGGTGCAGGAAGTTTGGAAGTCACGCCCGGGGTCCAGTCTGTGGACATGCCCGGCTTTCCTACCGAATACAAACAGGGTGCGCTGGCGACGCGGGAGGCTCTGAACATGCTTCGGAAAGAAACGGGCCTTGAATGGTCGTTCCTCTCTCCGTCAGCCGACCTATTTCCCGGTCCGCGCACCGGTCGATTCAGACTCGGGGCCGATCAGTTACTGACGAATGCTCAGGGAGAAAGCCGCATCTCAGTTGAAGACTATGCGATGGCGATGATCGACGAGGTCGAGAAGCCACAACATATCCGCCGGCGCTTTACCGTGGGCTACTGAGAGGGGCCCTCTTGAGCCGTCACGGGGCGATAGGCCATACGGAACACCTATGAATAGGCAGTCGGCATCTCCCTGCGAGACTCTGGCGGAGCAATATCGAACTCTGCTGGAGGTTGCAGAGGCGATCTCCGCGCACCGCGATCTGCATGAACTCTTTCGGGATCTCGCCCAACGCCTTCCGCGAGTGGTGCATGTCAATTTTGTCGCCCTGTCCTTACACGATCCTGTTCGAAACACGATGCGATTGCACACCATCCAGGCGAATGTGCCGGTTGATCTCGTGGGCGGCCATGAAGGGCCGGTCGATGAGACTCCGGACGGATTGGTGTGGCAGACGCAGCAACCGATCCTCGTTGCCAATCTCACAGAAGAACGTCGCTGGCCGCAGGTCATTCAATGCATGCAGGAAGACGGCGTAAACTCGTTTTGCGTCGTTCCCCTGACTACCGCGGTGCGGCGGCTGGGCGCAATGGGATTTTTGAGCTTGGAGAAAGATGCCTATGGTGAAACGGACCTGGAATTTCTCCAGCAAGTGGCCAAACAAATCGCTGTGGCGGTGGACAATGTCCTCCATCATCAAGACCTGATTCACGATCGCGACCGATTACGGCTGCTCCTGGAAGTGTCCGAAGCCATCGTATCGCATCGCGACCTGTCCTCGCTCTTTCGGGATCTCGCGCACCGTCTCCCGGCAATCGCTCCCTTCGACTTTATTGGATTGATCCTCCACGATTCCGCAAAGAATCTGATGAAGGTCCATGTATTGGAAACAGCAGCGGCACACCACCTCACCACCAAACTGGATGGACTGGAGCTTCCAATCGAAGAGTCCTCCAGCGGCTGGGTCTGGACCCACCAGCAACCCTTGATCATTCCGTCTCTCGCTGAGGAAACTCGATTCACGATGGGGATGGCGGCACTCAAAGACATCGGTGTCCAATCCGTCTGCTTGTTCCCATTGACGACGGCTATGCGACGCCTCGGCGCGATCGGATTCGGAAGTCTCGAGCCCCGTGCTTTCGGAGAGAAGAACCTGAGATTACTCGGTCAGGTGGCCAAACAGGTGGCCGTGGCCGTGGACAATGTCCTCAATTTCGCAGGCACGGAAGCGGCGCAGCAGTCATTGGCTCGAGAACGAGATCGGCTCAGCTTGGTGCTGGAGGTCAACAACGCCGTCGTGTCGCACCTCGAACTGCGAAAACTCTTAAAAGCGATCTCCGGCTGTCTTGGACGTGTGATCCCGCACGATCTCGCCTGGTTTTGTCTTTACGATCCCTCGACTCAGCAGTTGCAGACTCATGCGCTGGACTTCCCCAGCAATCAAGACTTTACCGAAGCGGGAGATCCCATCCCGTTGGAAGGAACCCCGGAAGGGCTGGCATTCACGACTCAGCAGACCGTACTAATCAAAAGCCTGAACCTCTCCGAGTTTCCTGCGGAGATCATCAAGCGGGGTGCTGCCGCGGGCCTGAAATCCGGGTGCGCCGTTCCTCTTATCTCGCACGGGCGAGGACTGGGTACGTTGAGCGTCGTCAGCAAGCAGGAAGGCGCTTTCACCGACGACGATGCGAAACTGCTGAGCGGGATCGGCGCGCAGGTTGCGCTCGCCGCTGCGAATTCAATGGCGTATCAGGAAATTTCATTGCTGCGGGACAAGCTGGCAAAAGAAAAGCTGTACCTGGAGGAGGAAATCCAGACGGAATACAACTTCGAAGAAATCGTTGGTGACAGCCGGGCTCTCAAGCTGCTTCTGAAAGAAATCCAGACTGTCGCAGCGACCGATTCCACCGTCCTGATCCTAGGCGAAACCGGTAGCGGAAAGGAACTGGTTGCGCGGGCACTTCATAATCGCAGCGATCGGCGAGAGCGAACATTCGTCAAGCTCAATTGCGCCGCGATTCCGACGGGGCTATTGGAAAGTGAACTCTTCGGACATGAAAGAGGCGCATTTACCGGTGCGATTGCCGCCAAGGTCGGCCGGTTCGAATTGGCGGACCACGGCACGATCTTCCTCGACGAGGTGGGGGAGATTCCGTTGGAATTACAAGTCAAGTTGCTCCGGGTGCTCCAGGAACAGGAGTTCGAACGACTGGGAAGCACCAGGACGATTCACGTCACGGTGCGCGTGATTGCCGCAACGAACCGCGATCTGGGTCGAATGGTGGAAGAGCAGACGTTTCGCAGTGACCTGTATTACAGGCTCAGGGTTTTTCCGGTTACCGTCCCTCCCCTGCGGGAACGCGTGGAGGATATTCCCTTGTTGGTTCGACACTTCGCTCAGAAATTCGCCCAACGGATGAAGAAACGCATCGAGACAATTCCGTCGGAGGCCATGCAAGCGCTCCAAGCCTATCATTGGCCCGGCAACGTGCGAGAGCTGGAGAATTTTATAGAGCGAGCGGTGATTCTCACTCAAGGGACTGACCTGGCCGTGTCGGTCGCCGAATTAAAGCGGACGATGCCGAGTCATGCAACACACTCTGGGACTACGACCCTTGAACAAGCCGAGCGCGAGCATATTCTCAGGTCACTTCGTGAGACGAATTGGACCATCGGTGGTCCTGCGGGTGCGGCTGCCAGGCTCGGAATGAAGCGAACGACCCTGCAATCCAAGATGCAGAAGCTCAACATTTCACGACCACGGTAGGAGTCTGTCCGAGCCATACCATTCTACTGCGGCAAACGATCTGAAGACATCTGCCTCGCGTCTGCCAGCATCTCCTTTGCCTCGTGACGAAGGATGACGCGGACAGCCTCCTAACCTCGCCGATCATTCGGCAGCTGCCGAGATATCGGCAGCCTCTTCCCGTCATATCTGTCTCGTTCATCTCCACTCATTCAAGCCGGATGAGCGTGATCTTTACTGTTTTTCGATACTTGGCAATTTGTCAAGACAAACAGATCCTGTGGAACGATCATTGCCATTGTTCGATAACAAAATGAATCACTCGCATCACACGTCTTTCAGTTCATGAGGGATAGGTATGAACGAACTTCTTCATTTCTTGACGCAACACGGGACGGTCGTACTCTTCGGCGTTGTTCTTGCGGAACAGATTGGATTTCCGATCCCTGCCCTTCTGTTTCTTATCGCCGCTGGTGCACTGGTGGGCACTGGTCAAATGTCGTTAGGGATGGCGATTGGGGCAGCGGTCCTGGCAGCTCTGATGGGTGATCAATTGTGGTACGAACTCGGCCGCCGTCGAGGCCGTCGAGTTTTGAACTGGCTCTGCCGGATTTCGATCGAACCGAGTTCCTGTGTGAGCCGGACCGAGGAACTCTTTATGCGTCATGGAGTTCGCTCATTGATTGTCGCGAAATTTATCCCGGGTCTGAGCACGATTGCCCCGCCGCTTGCCGGAATTGTAGGCCTGCGATTGCCTCAGTATCTCATCTACAACGGCTTGGGGACGGTCCTCTGGGTCTGTGCCGGCATTGGTGTCGGGTATGCGTTCAGCGATCAACTTGATCAGGCGGTATCTGTGGTGGCCTATCTTGGTCCGGCGACCGCACTGATCACACTTGGAACCGTCGCGGTGTATGTCATCGCGAAGGTTCTGCACCGATATCGCGTCGAACGCCTTGTACCACGGTTGACTGTTCAGGAAGTGACGGAGAAAATTGCGGCAGGAAGGGTCCCCCTCATTATCGACCTGCGTTCTCAAGGTGCTCGCCGGGAAGTTCCGGGCATTCCAGGGTCGGTCACGTTGTCGGTGGAGGATGTGATTGCAGGATATCGAGATCTTCCACGAGATCGTGACGTGATTCTCTATTGCGCCTGCCCGCTGGATAGAGCGAGCGTCCGGGCGGCGAGGAAACTGCGCGAGAAGGGCCTGACACGTGTTTGGCCGCTCGTTGGTGGAATAGAAGCCTGGCATGCAATAACGTCGACAACCGGAGATATCGTGGGGGTGTCTGAGGGACACACAGCTGCGGCCTGACCGGTCGACGGTCGGACAGAGCGACGACGAAGGGCAAACGGAGGGAATACCATGGAATTGAAGATACCGAGCCAGGAACAGGCCTATTGGGGATTGCGAGCCATGAAAACTGTCGCGCTGGCGGATGGAATACTCGATGATTCGGAGCTGCACCTGCTGGCATCGATCCAACGGATCTTCGGTACGACACATGAGGTGAAACAGCTTTCTCCTATTACGCCGGCGGATCTAGCCCTGGGATTTCCCGACCCTCAGCTCAGGCAGCAACTGGTACAGGGATTGATCGTAATGTCCCTCATTGACGGAAAACCCAATGCGCAGGAAACGAAACTGGTCGAGCAATTTGCCCAGGAGCTGGGGGTCACTGCTCCCGAAGTGA
>DATEPD010000441.1:0-3716 GCA_035273365.1 Nitrospiraceae bacterium
GTCGTTCGTGGATGGCTCGGTGTTGCGATCCAGGATTTGACTCCTGAATTGGCCACACAGTTCGGGATTACGGATACAAAGGGTGTGCTTGTGAGCGATGTCATGGCAGATAGTCCTGCGAAGAAGGCGGGATTTGGGCGCGCAGATGTCATTGTTGACTATGACGGCAAGCCGATGGATTCGCCGACGCATTTGCGGAACGCGGTCGCACAGACTCCAATTGGGAAGAAGGTCTCGGTCAAGCTGATCCGGGACAAGAAGCCCAAAACAATCGACGTCACGATTGTCGAACAGCCGAAATCGTTAGGACAGCCGGGGACAACGGAGAGTCGAGAGTCAGTCGTGCCGACGGGTGTGCTCTCAGATCTTGAAGTCCGTGAGTTAAACGAGGATCTGACGGCTCGGTATGGATTGAAGGGCGCCGAGCGTGGTGTCGTGGTGGTGGGAGTCAAGTCCGGAAGCACGGCGGAAGAGATGGGTGTACGTGAAGGCGATATTATTCTTGAAGTCAATCGCAAGACGGTGAACTCGCTCAAGTCCTATGAACAAGCGGCTTCAGGCCTTGCCAAGGATCAAGCGGTCCTCTTGCTGCTCAAACGGAAGGGCCAAACGATCTATCTCACGTTGCGACCCTAATTGAAAGGTAAGGGGCTAAGTGAATAGGTTGAGGTAAAACCAGATCATGGCTTCCGAACTTGACCTTAACCTTGACCTCAACCTTCCGTTCAGGAACCTCGACCTTAGCCTATCTTTCTCGCTGCGACCTTGCATATGACCACGACTCGCTCACCTCGGATCGAGCCGATTCGTCGTCAGATTCCTTCAGTGGTGGCGCTCGTGCCCGCCGCAGGTCGCGGACTTCGGATGGGGGGCTCCGTCCCTAAACAATTTCTTTCGATTGGAGGTGAGCCCCTCATCGTTCAATCGTTGCGGATCTTGCAGTCAGCTCCCGTGATCGGCCAGATTATTCTTGCCGTTCCGTCTGCAGACATTGAATATTGTCAGCACGAGATCGTGTTACGGCATCGATTCACCAAGGTGACGAAGGTGGTGGCGGGTGGGGCAGAGCGTCAGGATTCGGTACGGCACGCGCTGGCTCAGGTTCCCTCGGACACCGACATCGTACTCATCCATGATGCAGTGCGTCCATTTGTGACGCACCGGATGATCGATGAGGTTGTGGCTACGTCTTGGAAAGAGGGGGCCGCGATTATCGCACTTCCGATGCGGGATACCGTGAAGGAGGTACGGGTGGATGGGATGATCGAGCGAACGGTCGATCGCAGCTCCTTATGGCTCGCGCAGACTCCGCAGGCCTTTCGACGGGACTGGATCGAGACCGCGCACAGGAATGCGCATGCCGAAGGGGTGAGGGCCACTGATGACGCATTCTTGGTGGAATGGCTGGGCCATTCGGTCGCGGTGGTTGAGGGGAACGGGGAGAATATCAAAGTGACGAGGCCTGAAGATCTGGTGATAGGTGAAGCGATTCTGGCGTCGAGGACGAAGGGACGCGAGACGGGCAGGAAGAGCGCCAAAAACGGGAAACGCAAGTCTCTCCTGTCGCGCTCGTCTCGTTGACTTATGAGGAGAGCTTATGACGATGCGAGTGGGCTGCGGCTATGACATCCATCCCTTGGGACCAGGACGAAGGCTGATCCTTGGCGGGATCGAGGTGCCTCACAGCAAAGGTTTGATGGGACATTCTGACTCCGATGCGTTGGTCCATGCCCTCTGTGATGCGCTGCTCGGAGCGATGGGTGAAGGAGATCTGGGCCGATACTACCCAAGCTCCGATCAACGGTTTAAAGATATTTCGAGCCTGAAGCTGTTGGGGGAGGTGGTCGGGAAGATGCGAGGAAAGGGATATCGTATTGTGAACGTCGACACAGTCATTATCGCGCAGGCCCCGCGACTCAGTCCGCATTTGGCAGCCATGCAGAAGCAGATGGCGCACGTGCTCGGGGTCGATCCTGACCTCGTCAACGTCAAGGTGAAGAGCGGAGAAGGAATCGGCATGATTGGCCGGGAGGAAGGGATTGCCGCTCAGGCTGTTTGTTTGATCGAACAGACTTCAACAGCGTAAAATTATGTAATTATGGTCCTAAAAGCCATTAGAGAAGATCTCCGGGCCGTGTTCGATCGAGATCCAGCTGCGACCAGCTGGCTTGAAGTCGTGCTGACCTACGCCGGCTTTCATGCCGTGTTGGCGTACCGTGTATCCCATTGGCTCAAGACCCATCGTGTCCCGTTTCTTCCCCGTTTCATTTCTCAGGCAGCCCGCATACTGACGGGAATCGAAATCCATCCATCGGCCACGATTGGTTCCGGGTTCTTCATCGATCATGGGATGGGTGTGGTGATCGGAGAAACGGCGGAGATTGGAAATTATGTGACTCTCTTTCAAGGTGTGACACTTGGTGGAACGGGCAAGGAGCGGGGCAAACGGCATCCGACGCTTGGCAGTCACGTGGTCGTCGGGGCCGGTGCAAAGATCCTCGGCGGGATAACGGTCGGCGACAATGTCAAGATCGGTGCCAATTCGGTTGTGCTTAAGAACGTCTCCGCTAATTCCACCGTCATTGGAGTGCCGGCCCGCGTGATTAAAACACAAGGTGAGCGGTTACCCGATGCCACCATGGACCACATCAACCTGCCGGACCCCATCAGTGATCGGCTCATGGCACTTGAACAGGAGTTGATCGAGCTGCGCAAGAAACTAGAGAGTCAGGACTCCCCCCGCCTCTTTTAGCCCGAGGGTTCGAGGTCCGATCTTTTCGGAACCTCGAACCCTGGACTTCGATCTTCGGATCGCGCTTGTCGCGCACGTCTAGCTTGTCTCGCTCGCATTAGTTCGACAGGCAGGCGCTCATAAACTTCTTCCGCTCGTCGCCCTTCAGACCTTTTCCGGCTGCTTCTTTGTTACAAGACTTCATCTTGTTCTGCTGAGTCCCACCCGCCTTCACCGGATTTGCGAAGAGGCATTCTTTCATAAATTCCTTTCGCTCATCGCCCATTCCTTCACTCAATCCTTTGTCGTTCGCTTGGGCGCTGCAGGCCGCGATCTTGCTTTGCTTCGTGGGTGCCGCGATGGCAAATGGTGCAACACAGAGACTGAGCACAACGAGGGAAACTGCCACGATGCCGGTTGTCTGTTTCATGCAGATCTCCTTTTGTGAAAGTGATGGTGGATGGCGCACACAAGATAGCATACCTTTGTATAGCTGTCTCTAGAAATTATAGGTATCCTTCCTTGTGTATTCATGAAGCGATATTGGGGGTGATCAGGAGGTCGAGGCGCACGAGGCCTGGCGAAGTTGAGCGAGACTGGGGCACGGCAGGTAGGGCAGGGGATGGTTCGAGGGTGACTTCAGCCGTCAGACTGAGGAGCTATTCATAGTCTACGCGCATGAGGCAGAGTCCATGAGGGGGGGCGGTCTGGCCTGCTGCAGATCGATCCCGGGCCCGTAGAATCCCTGCCAGACTGTCGGGGGTTCGTTTACCCAGCCCCACTTCGACCACTGTTCCAACAATCGAGCGAATCATATGCTTCAGAAACCGGTCGGCATAGGCCTCTATATGAATCTGGTTGCCGTGGCGAATGACAGCCAGTCGCTGCAGATCGCAGATGGGATTGGTGTTGTCCGTCAGGATTCCTTCGAAGGAGGAAAAGTCCTGAGATCCGATCAGCAACGCTGCCGCCTCTTGCATGGCCG
>DATEPD010000442.1:0-3356 GCA_035273365.1 Nitrospiraceae bacterium
TCCGCAGCTCTTTGAGCGGCTCAGGCAACTCCGCACGGAACTCGCCGAAGAGGAAGACGTCGCGCCGTTTTTGATTTTTCACGACAAGACGTTGAGGGCCATTGCTGGCTACAAGCCCGTGTCACCTGCAGCCCTGTTGGAAATCCCTGGCATCGGCGCTCTGAAGGCGGAACGGTATGGCCGGCGGGTGCTGCAGGTGGTCAACGAGGAATCATGAGCTCAGCCGTCAGCTTCTCCCCCCCCCCGCTAGCTTCTCGGCTAAATCTTACAGAACTCCCGCCAGGCTTTTCACAATATCGTCGTTGATGGATCGAATCACGCGAAGACCGAGGGGGACTGAAAGTATGTGTGAATAGCTGCCCGCTGACGGCTGAACGCTATTTCAGATTTCCTGCTTCTGCGAAGCGTGCTTGCAATTCCCCGTATGTTTTCGTCACGGGAAACTGCGGGAATTCCGTAGGAAGGTGATCCGGAGGGCAAAAGAAGAACCCCGCGTTGGCTTCTCCCAACATGGCGGTGTCGTTGTAGGCATCGCCTGCGGCAAGGACATAGAAGTTGAGCGATTTGAACGAAGCCACCGAATGTTTTTTCTGGTTCGGCATCCGCATGTGATAGTTGACGATGCGGCCGGTGTGATCGATTTCGAGCTGATTGCAAAAGAGTGTCGGGAATCCCAGTTGCCGCATCAGTGGATGGGCGAACTGATAGAACGTGTCGGACAAGACGATGACCTGGCACCGTTCTCGAATCCACGAGACAAAGTCGACGGCGCCCTCCAGCGGGCCCATCTTTTCGATGACACTCTGGATATCGTGAATGGTGAGTTTGTGCTGATCGAGAATGGCCAGTCGCCGTTTCATCAAGGCATCGTAATCCGGCATCTCGCGTGTGGTGATCTTCAATTCGTCTATGCCAGTCTTCAGTGCGACGTTGATCCAGATCTCCGGCACCAACACTCCTTCCAGATCTAAACAGACGATGACGGGATTCTTCATGAGTGCTCTTCTCCTCTCATAGACCATTGTCCGGCTGCGAAGTTATCGATCCTTGCCGACCGTCATGCGTCTGTTGGTAAATTCCTGGCTCAGAAACCGCCACATGTTATCGAGGACCTGATCCAAGAGAGACGAGCCGGGCCAGGTCTTTCGGGATTCTTCTTTGTGTCGCTCGGCCCACTCCAAAGCCATTGGAAGCGGGATAAGCCGGGGAGGTGAACTGGTCAATGTCCCCCAAATCAGTCCTAAAATAGAACCGATCCGCATCGAGATTGGCAGGGGCGTGATCGGATTCTGCACCATATCCTGACAGAGTTCAGCCGGTGAGGTGACGAGGAGTTCCCGGCAGGCGGCTGGACGAGCCTCATATATGGAACAGCTCTCATCCTCCAAATAGGGACAGGGGATTCGTAGCGCATAGTACGTCTGGTTGATGGGGTCGAGTGCTTCATCCGGCACCGGCCTGGAGGCCTCTGCCACGTCGGCGAGCCGATCCCATAGTCCCTCGCGCTTCACGCGCTCCTTCGTATCGTTGAGGCGATTGAGCAGTAGGGTTCGCTGGTCCGTGGGCAGCTGTTCCACATACTCTCGCAGCGCGAATGCCTCCGGCGGGGAGAGCGGAACCAGCATGCGGCAACAGGCGGCGCAACCCTTCCGGCAGGAAATTGTTTGGCCTGCCGCGATGGCCTGCTGGACCTCCAACTGTGCGGCTTCATCCCCCAGGCGACGCGAGAGCGGGACAATCGAAGTAACGGGGATGAATCCAGTCGGCACGTCGATGGCGGTGGTCAACCGTCCAGCGGGGGTATTCAGCGCCACCTCAAATCGTTCGACCATCACATACCTTTTCTGTGTACCTGTTCTTATCGGCATCATAGAGAACAGTTGATCGGCTGGTCAATCAATGCCACTACTCAACCTTAATCTCAGCCTACATCACTCGCTGCGGCCTTGCTCCCTCTCACGCAGTTCCGCATAATGACGACAAAGAGGATTGCATGGCATTGTCCGGTCATGTGGTGGGCTTGCTCAAAGAGTACATGCGGGATCTGGTCGAGCAAGCCAAGCAAGAGACGGAGGCCCATGCCTCCTTTGGTTTTTCCGCTACGCCCTATCGGTCGGACCAGGCGTTGTCCGATTTGTTGGCCATTCTGGACGATCGCATCGAATCCGAAGGGATACAAGTCGGATTGCCGGACGGATTCCTCCATCAGATGTGGGGACTCTGCAACGAGGCCCGTGCCCAAGTGACGGAACGTGTGTGGTTGGATATGAACAGCAGCGACCAGCCATCGTCGAAGGCCAGGGTCCGAGAGTTGACCTATCGCGCGCTGCTTGCCGTTATCGAGACTTCAGTCTAGCAGGGTGCTGACCCTCTGGGGTACGTTGAGGGTCTGAACGATGCGAAAACGCTGGGGGCGGGCTTTTTCAGCAGCCTGCCGATAGAGTTTCCCTGCGAGCCAGTAGATGACCCAGACCAAAGAAAAATAGGAGTCAGTTCCATCGGCGGATCTCAACCGAATACGATCCTGGCGGACAGCAGATACGGAGTGAGCCGAATGACCAAGCAAGAGGGGGTAATGCGATGACTCATGGGCGCCGCTACTGGCTGATGAAATCGGAGCCGGGTGTCTTTTCGATCGAGGATCTTGCGCGGTCTCCAAAACAGACCACCTGTTGGGATGGGGTACGGAACTATCAGGCGCGCAACTTCATGCGTGCAATGGCCGTCGGAGACCGAGTGCTTTTTTATCATAGTAGCGCCGAGCCGCCGGCTGTGGTGGGGATTGCGGAGGTCGTACGGACAGCCTACCCAGACAAGACGCAGTTCGACAAGACCAGCCACCACTATGACCCAGCCAGTGATCCCTCTGCCCCGCGGTGGGATATGGTGGATATCCGGTATCGTCAGACGTTCAAGGCCAGTCTGCCACTCGACCGATTAAGGCAAGAACCCAAGCTGAAGAACATGGTCTTGTTGCGAAAAGGTTCCCGCCTCTCAGTCCAACCGGTCACAGAATCTGAATGGGCTGTGGTCTTGAAACTAGCGGGGGTTTAGCAGGCTTTCGCAGGATGCTCAAAAAGACTGTCCAGCAAGGCCGCAGCCGACGAAAGCACCGGAGGCGTAGCCTCTGGGCTACGTTGAGGATGCTTTCAAGGAGAGAACGCCGCTGCCAGGCTTTTTCAGCATCCTGCTATGTTTTGGCTTTGCCGTTGTCGAGATGCCGATGCTGCCAGTCGAGCCAGGCATGGCCAAGTTCGTGGGCAAGAATGTAGCGCCGTCTGGTCACGGGCAACCGCTTGCGAAGGTAAATAGTTTTTGTGGCGTCGTCCCAGATGCCGTCGGCATTCGGGTCTCGA
>DATEPD010000443.1:0-10063 GCA_035273365.1 Nitrospiraceae bacterium
ATCTCAAGCATCACCGATTCGGCTTCTTGTTCGGTGAGCGATGAGTGGTCGGCAAGTTTGCTAATGGCGTCTTTGATCATATGATTAGAGGACCAGGCGGGCCAGGCTACAGTTTGAGGAAGTTACGGAGGAGGTCTTTCCCTACCATGGTGAGGATCGATTCCGGGTGGAACTGCACGCCTTCGATGCCGAACGAGCGATGGCGCATTCCCATGATTTCCCCCTCGGCTGTTTCAGCCGAGATCTCAAAACAGGAAGGCAGCGTCTCTCGCTTCACAATCAAAGAATGGTAGCGAGTGGCGTCAAACGGACTAGGCAGCTGACGAAAGATTGTCTTCCCGTCATGCCTGATCTTTGAAGTTTTACCATGCATCAACCGTTCAGCTCTGACGACTTCCCCGCCAAACGCCGCGGCCAGAGATTGATGACCGAGACAGACACCCAAAAGCGGGAGACGCCCACCAAAATGCCGGATCGCCTCGACCGACACACCCGCCTCCGTCGGTGTGCAGGGTCCGGGAGAAATGACGATGCGGCTGGGTTTCAAAGATTCGATCTGGTCGATCGTAATTTTATTGTTGCGGAATACCCGAACGTCTTCACCAAGCTCCCCGAAATATTGTACGAGGTTATAGGTGAAGGAATCATAGTTGTCGATCATCAGCAACATAATAAAACCGTGAGGTGTGAGGCGTCAGGGGTAAGTGGGCGAGATCCTGGTCACCTCACCCCTTACCCCTCACGCCTTACATGCTCATTCCAGCCCCTGCTCCGCGAGTTCAATCGCCTTCATCATGGCCTGAGCCTTATTGCAGGTCTCTTCATATTCATGCTCCGGATTCGAATCCGCGACGATGCCGGCCCCGGCTTGAATAAAGGCCTGGTGCTTTTTCACGACGACCGTCCGGATGTTAATGCACATGTCCATGTTGCCGGAGAAGCTAAAGTAGCCCACCGCGCCAGCATAGGGGCCTCGCCTCGTGGGTTCAAGTTCGTCGATGATCTGCATCGCTCGAACTTTGGGCGCACCGGAGACTGTGCCGGCAGGGAAGCATGCTCGCAAGACATCGTACGAGGTCTTCGCCGAATCAAGTTGTCCTGTCACATTAGACACAATATGCATCACGTGCGAATAACGCTCGACGTGCATGAGTGAATCCACCGTAACAGAACCTGGTTTCGCCACACGGCCGACATCATTCCGCCCAAGATCGACGAGCATCACGTGCTCAGCCCGTTCCTTTTCATCCGCCAATAGCCGCCGTTCCATCCGTTGATCTTCTTCTGGGTTGACACCGCGGCGGCGCGTACCAGCAATAGGACGGACGGAAATGACATTGTTTTCACAACGGACGAGCGTCTCCGGAGAGGAACCAACCAGTTCAACCCCCGCGACACGCAGATAATACATATAGGGAGAGGGATTCACCACGCGCAACGCGCGATAGAGCTGCAAAGGCGGCGCCTGCACGTTGGTCTCCCATCGCTGGGATAACACGGCTTGAACGATATCACCGGACCGAATGTACTCCTTCGTCCGCACGACCATCTTCTCAAAGTCTGCCTTGCTCATGTTCGCCGTAAAAGTTACCGGCCGGCGACGGCGATGCAACCGCGTTCGTCGGAGCGGACGTTTGAGTCTCGTGATGGTGCGTTCAATCCGGTCCGTTGCTGATCGGTAAGCGGCCTTAATACCACGTTCCCCTTTTGCCGTGACATGGGCGGTGGCAACAACTTTGATCTTCTGAGCCACATTGTCGAAGATCAGCATGGTATCGGTGAGCAGGAACGCAAAGTCCGGAAGATTGAGTGGGTCCTTCCGCCGGGCAGCCAAATCCTCGAACGTCCGCACCATATCGTAGCTCAGATACCCAACCGCGCCGCCGACAAACGG
The DNA here is from genome assembly GCA_035273365.1 of Nitrospiraceae bacterium. Lineage (GTDB taxonomy): Bacteria > Nitrospirota > Nitrospiria > Nitrospirales > Nitrospiraceae > Palsa-1315. The sequence goes on from DATEPD010000443.1 coordinate 1,895, forward strand.
GGGAAGGTCCGGCACGGCCACAGGGCGATAGCCTTCCATCATCTCCCTGAGACGTTCGAGCGGGTTCCCACGGCTGGGAATGCGCTTCTTGCGTGTGCCTCGAACGACAAGAAGGTCGCCCCCATCTTCGTAGACGACAACGGGTGAACCACTTCCAAGAAAGGAGTAGCGTGCCCATTTCTCGCCACCCTCAATGGATTCTAAAAGGTAGGCCGAAGGCCCATGATCGATTTTGGCAAAGGCAGAGACGGGAGTCTCATAGTCCGCGAGAATCTCTCGATAGAGCGGAACGAGGTTGCCCTCTCCGGCATACTGCCGAAGTTGGTCGAGACTAAGTGAATATTGCGGCGGAGCCACGTGGCCGTCCTAGTACTCTTGTCCCACGATGAGCTTCTGTCCTACTTCGATAATATCATCCGGCAGCTTGTTCCACTTCCTGACCTTATCGACCGTGACACCATATTGCCGACTGATCCGATAGAGCGTTTCGCCAGGCTTCACAGTATGAACCGCAGATGATCGCATACCTCCCATCGAATCCGTTGACCCGGTCTCCGGATTGATCCCGAGAGCCGACGGGCTCAGATCTCCGGGATCTGGCGTCGGTACCACCGGCGCTTTTCGAGTCGGTGCGAGCGCGCGCTTCATGTCTGTTTTGGCTTTGCGTTCAAGCAGCGCAGACTCCTTCATAGCCTCGGCTTCCTCCTGCACGCGGGCCAGTTGTTCCCGAGAGGCTTGCAGCTGCGCCATGAGTTCCCGATTCCTGGCTTCATACTCCATCAATTCATTTTTGCTTCGCTTCGCTTCGCTATCGAGCTCACCGGTTCGCTTCTCTTCCTGGGCCAGAAGACGTTGGAAATTCAGGCTGCGTGCCTTTTCCGCATCGTATTTCTCTGCCATGACACATCCACCCATCAACAGTCCCCCGCATATAATGGTGACGATTCGATAATTAGACCTAGACATCAACGCATTCACGTGATTCTCCCCTTTCATGGATATCTCCTCTAATGATCGTGAGAGAGCTTCCTCTCGCAATAAGAGGTGAAAACTGGTTGTCGATCCGTGGAAAATCGACTCGCCTATGTGCGTTACAATAATGTCTATCGCCGTGAAAGTCAAAGCGAATAGGCACGGTTCTCGTTTGACCAAGTCCCGAGCCCTATGGTACGGTTTGGTCCGTCGCTTCCTCCGTTCGTAACCATCCAATCCTATGGCCCACGCCGATATCCTTGCCAGTCTGATTGCCCTCAGGGATGAAATCAGGCGCCACGACTATCTGTACTACGTCAAAGATCGCCCAGAAATTTCTGATTCCCAGTACGACCATCTCTTCCGACAGTTGCTCGAACTGGAACAGGCCCACCCTGAGTTGGTGACACCGGATTCTCCGTCACAACGTGTCGGAGCACCACCGCTCGAAGAGTTGGTCAAAGTTCCCCACGAGCAGCCAATGCTCAGTCTGGACTCCATTGTCGATCAGCGCGAGGTCCAAGCCTTCGACCAACGCATGACACGGGAACTGGAAACCCTGTCCGTTGAGTACAGCGCAGAACCAAAATTCGATGGGTTATCGGTCGAACTGGTGTACGACCATGGAATCTTGACGCGTGGAGCGACCAGAGGCGACGGAACGACCGGAGAGGACGTGACCGTCAATGTTCGCACGATACGATCACTGCCGCTCCAGTTGCATGCGCAATCCGGTCTCCCCGATCATCTGGTCGTGCGTGGTGAAGTGTATATGCGCCTCGACGATTTCCAAGCCTTGAATCGGCGCATCACGGAACGGGGCGACGACGCGTTTGCCAATCCACGCAATGCGGCAGCTGGTTCGCTTCGACAACTGGATTCTACGATTACCGCAACCCGCCCATTAGTTGTGACCTGTTACGAAATCATGGCGATCTCCACACCCATCCCACCCACACATTGGGACGAACTGGAGCGGTTGGCCCGGTGGGGTCTCCCCGTGCCCACGCATCGGCGACTCTGCGCGTCAATCGATGAGGTCATCGCGTTTCATCACGAAATGGAATCGATGAGAGATCAGCTACCCTATGAAATCGATGGCGTGGTGGTAAAGGTGAATCGCAGAGACTGGCAGAGCCGCCTCGGCACAAAGTCTCGTAGTCCCCGTTGGGCCATCGCCTATAAATTTCTTCCCCGCAAGGAAATCACCCTCGTGCAAGATATCGTCGTCTCCGTCGGGAGAACCGGAACCCTCACGCCCGTCGCGCTATTGAAACCCGTGGAGGTCGGCGGCGTCACCATCAGCCGAGCCACGTTGCATAATGCCGATGAAGTGATGCGGAAAGACATTCGAGTCGGCGATACCGTCAAGGTCGAACGGGCCGGTGATGTGATTCCCGCTATTGCCGAGCGGGTCCTGATCGATGGTGAACAACGCAGCGACCCCTTTTGCATGCCAGATCACTGCCCGGTCTGCGGATCGAAGGTCGGTCGCGAAGGCGCATATTTCTATTGCACCGGTCAATTGGTCTGTGGCGCTCAATTGAAGGGGGCGATCGAACATTTTGCCTCCAAGCATGCACTCAACATCGAGGGCCTGGGGAAGAAGACCGTGGCACAGCTGGTCGATGAGGGATTAGTACGATCGCTGGCCAACCTCTATCACCTGACCAAAACTGACCTCCTTCGGCTTGAAGGATTTGCCGATCGGTCCGCCACGCTCCTCTTGCAATCGATTGCCGACAGTAAAACCGTCCCTCTGCATCGCTTTCTCATGGGACTTGGGATCCGGCAAGTCGGACAACATATCGCCAAAGTCCTGGCTCGTGAGTTTGGATCTCTCGATGACATCATGTCGGCGGATCGAGAACGGTTTCAACAGATTCGTGAAATTGGTCCTGAGATTTCTGAAAGCTTGGCGGTTTATTGGTCTGAGCCGCACAACAGGGAGATCATCGCGCAGCTTCGAGAATCCGGCGTACAGGTCGCACCGGGCATGGCCACAGGAGACCGGAGAAAGTCCCCGCTTGCAGGAAAGACGTTTGTGTTTACCGGCGGGCTGGATCACTTCTCGCGAGACGGCGCGCAACAAGCTGTGGAAGCGGCAGGAGCGCGTGTGTCCTCGAGCGTGAGTAAAAAGACGTCCTATCTTGTGGTGGGACGAGACCCTGGCTCCAAGCTGGACCAAGCCCGCACCCTGGGAGTCGCGATTTTGACGGAACAGGAGTTTGCTGCGCTGATCCGAAAAGATCTTACCTGACGAGGTCGAGGTTCGCAGCTTCGACAGGCGCCGGTGCCTTCTCTTCACGAAATATTTGGACACTGCGAATGGATCGAGGTTCAGCTTCATGGATGACGATCCGGCAATTGGCGATCCGCACTTCTTCTCCAACCTTGGGAATGCGGCCAAGCTCCTGCTGAATCAGACCGCCGATTGTCACGGCTTCATCGCCAAGATCGACCTTCAGGAAATCATTGACCTTGCGCACTTCGGTTCTACTGTGAACGAGGATGTGGTTCTTCCCTAATCGTTTGATCAGTTCTTCCGTGATATCGGTTTCGTCCATGATCTCCCCGACCACTTCTTCGAGAAGATCTTCGAGCGTCACAATCCCCATCACCCCGCCGAACTCGTTGACCACGACGGCCATATGTCGTTTCTCCTGCTGAAACTGCTTCATGAGGTCGTCCGCCGTCTTGCCTGAGGGCACGAACAGCGGGGGATAGGCAATGTCCTTGAGTTTTGCCTCATTTTGCCCCTTGGCGAGTTCAGTCAAGGCTCGCGTCTTGTAGAGAATCCCCGTAATGTTATCGAGTGTCCCGTCGTACACGGGGATCCGCGAGTATTTCGAATTATAGAAAAGGTCCTGAGCCTCTTTCAGGCGCAAGTTACCATCCAATGAAAAGACATAGAGACGGGGGGTCATCGCATCTTCAGCCGTGATATCTTTGAGCTGGAAGACGTTCTTGATCATCTTCACCTTCTCAAACTCAATGGTCCCGGTCTTTCCCCCTTCCTCCAACATGATCTTCAGCTCTTCCTCAGTCACGAGGGGAAGCGTCAGACCTTTCCCGCCAGTCAGTTTGTAGATCAACGGCACCATCACAAACAACAATGGCCTGAGCAGCAGCTGAACCCCATAGACGGGGTAGGCCATATTCAGCGTGACCGGAACCGAAAACTTGGCGGCCAACGTTTTTGGGATCACATCGACGGCCACCAAGAGAACGAAGGTCAGCAAGCCAACCATGACCGCAAGCGCTTCGTCAAAAAATGTTTGGCCTCCATAGATATGCAACGTCAGAAAAGTGGCATACATCGGCGTTGCCACGCCGACCAGGCGGTCGCCGACCAAAATGGTGGAGAGGAGCTTTTGGGGATCGCTACGGAGATGGAGGGCCAGCTTCGCTCGCTTATTCCCGGTTTGGGCGAGCGCCTGAAGTTTCGTTGAGTTCACCGAAAAGAATCCGATTTCAGCCGTGGATATCACGGCTGAAAGAACAATAAGGCCTAAAAGGATTAGAACGTCCATGGATTGTGATGTATTAGAGGCGACCGATTACACTGATCGGCCTGGAATACAGGGAAGTCCAGGGGCTGTCCCCTATCGCATTGAAGCGGTACTGTACGACTTGGGGGAACCTCGTGAGTTGATAGCGGCGTACCGGACCTGTATCCATTGCACTGTACATGTACCATAGGACAATGTGGCGTTCAAGCATAAGCAGAAAACGCGCCACAAAATCAAATACTTGCATTCCATACCCGCAGAAAAACAGGAGAATTAGAAAAGCTGTCTTGATGAGTCTGGCTCTGCTGACTATGAGTCGTCTCGAAATACAAAGGCCGAGAGACCAAGGGAGGATTCGAGGTGTGAAGCGGCAGCTTCCGCCTGGGTTTCCGTGGAGAATTGACCAATCTGAACTCGATATCGCTTTCCTTCCGACAAATCGACAGCCTGGACTCTGCCGCCTGAGTAGAGATGCTTCGTTCGATCCAAGAGGTTGAGGGCATTCTGCTGATCAGAAAAGGATCCCACTTGCACTCGCAAAACCCCGATATTGGCAGCCCGCCCTTGATACCCCACCACTCGTAATTCGATCTGATCGGTTCCAGTTCCAGTCATCCCCAGTGCGTGCGCCCCGGCAAGTGAGAGATCGAGTACCCGACCCCTTGCGAAGGGGCCACGATCATTAATACGGACAGTCACCTGTCGACCAGTACTCGTTGACCGAACCACAGCAATTGAACCGAGCGGCAAGGTCCGATGAGCAGCCGTCAACTGATGCATGTCATACCGTTCACCATTTGCCGTCTTGTTCCCATGAAAACCTGGTCCATACCACGAGGCAACACCACGCTCGACGAACCCAATAGGATAGCCTGGGAAATAGGTGGGTTTGGGAGTGCCGCTGCAAGCCGCCAGAGCACCTGCGATGAGAGGTACCAGAAGAAAGACCGGCCAGCGACACCAGCAGGTGTGAACTCTGTGAGACATGCCTAGCAGGGTGCGGGAAAACTATGTTGGCATCCGAGAATTTCGATGGTCCGCACCCGCCCAACCCTGGCGCGCCAAGACGCGCCGTTCCGCAGGCAAGACCGCAGCGAGTGAAGGTCCGAGACGAACCATCTGGTGCGCACGGTGCGACGAATAAGGAGCACCAAGTCTATGCGCGCCGCCGACTGGCGAGGCGGCCGGGTCCCCGTTGAGGATTTCGAAGAGCCGAGAACGAAGCTGGCAGATTTTTTTAGCATCCTGCTAAAACTCGTCGAGCGATTGATCCTGCAAGATAGCGAGCGCTTTAGATGTGTTTGAGACCGTCAAAACTACGATCGCACGCTTCCCCTCGCGGGATGGGGTGCAATAGCCACATTTAATATTGATGCGAGCCTTCGTCAGAAGATCCGCCACTTCCTTTAAAGCCCCTGGCTTGTTTTCGAGGCTCAACAGCAAGGCGGTTTCTTCAACAAATTTGACCTTTGCGGCTTTCAATGCCGCACGGGCTCCGTCCAGATCCGCAACTAACAGTCTCAGCTTTCCCGCTCCAGTGACTTCAGGAGCAGAAAAGGCCTTGATGTTGACCTTTGCCTCGCTGAAAACCTGAGCAACTTGAGCGATGACTCCAGGCTTGCTCAATCCGCTAATAACCAATTGTGTGGTTGTAGGCATGGGAGTTACTCCGTAATGGGAGGAAACAGGATGATGATGATTTCTTCACTGGGCTTTAAAATTCATCACCCTCCTCAGAGTATGAGGAAATCTCTTCTTCTGTCGAGATCACAAGCTTTATCGCAGCCAAGCCTTTGCTCTTTGAGTCTCCGCTCTTACGAACAGCCGCTCGTGGCGCCACAAGTCTCACACTTGAGACAAGTCCCGTTTCGTACCATGGTGAACTGTTTACACTCGGAGCAGGGGTCTCCCTCATAGCCCTTTTGGCGTGCCATTTGGATGGCAGTCAAGGTCAGCGTTTCACGCTTCAGTTCGACGGTATGCGGCATATTACCATGCCCATTTCCGTGGCCATTGCCTCTATGACTCGGTATCGTTCCGCGTCGTGCAGGAAACATTTCGGTACTAATAGAGGCCGACGCCAGCGTTTCTGGAGTAGCTTCCTCCTCGACACATTCAGGATCTTGCTCGTCTTTCTTGACGGAGTCCATTCGAAGATCCTCTTCCTGGACCTGTGCCAAGTCATAGCGGTCAAGATAGGTCACGGCAAGTTCTCGGAAGATGTAATCGATAATCGACGTGGACATTTTGATACGATCGTTCAATTTGACAGGCCCGTTCGGCTCGAAGCGGGTAAACACGAACGCTTCGACGAACTCTTCCAACGGGACGCCATGTTGGAGACCCAGTGAAATAGCAATGGCGAAACAGTTCATGAGGCTACGGAAGGCAGCCCCTTCTTTGTGCATATCGAGGAAAATTTCTCCACAGGTACCGTCTTCATACTCGCCCGTGCGTAGATAGAGTTTGTGCCCTCCAACGACGGCTTTCTGCGTGTATCCATTGCGTCTGGCCGGGAGTGGTCGGCGCTTTGCCAGATACCGGACCAACACTCGTTCTGTAATTTTCTCCGCAATCGATACGATTTCTGTCGTGGCTTCGACGGTCTTGCCGCTGTCCGTTGAAGCGGATAACGGCTGGCTTAACTTCGAGCCGTCGCGATACAGGGCCACGGCCTTAACCATGCTCTTCCAGGCAAACAAATAGGCCGACTTCACGTCTTCCAGTGTCGCATCGGCCGGCATGTTGATCGTCTTGCTGATAGCGCCACTGATGAATGGTTGTGCCGCCGCCATCATGCGGATATGCGCATCGACGGCAATATACCGCTGACCGATCCGGCCACAGCGGTTCGCACAATCGAAAACCGGAAGGTGCTCGGCTTTGAGATGTGGCGCACCTTCCACCGTCATGGTGCCGCAGCAATAGTCATTGGCGGCGGCGATTTCTTCTTGTGTGAATCCCAGTACTTTCAGCATGTTGAAGTTGGATTCCGCCAATTGCGCGTCAGTCAATCTCAACTTTTCCCGGCAGAAGTCCTCACCCAACGCATACTTATTAAACGTAAATTGAATCTCAAACGCTTGAGACAGCCCGCCTTCCATTCGTGCGAGGGCGGCGTCGTCGAACCCCTTCTGTCTCAGGGTCTCATGGTTAATGAAGGGGGCCGTCTGCAAGGTTTGCCTGCCAACACAATAGTTCGCGATGTCCTGAATCTGAGACTCGGTGTACCCCAAATTTCTGAGGGCAGCGGGTATGCTTTGATTGATGATCTTGAAATACCCTCCGCCCGCCAGTTTCTTGAATTTAACAAGCGAGAAATCCGGTTCGATGCCCGTCGTATCGCAATCCATCACGAGTCCAATCGTGCCCGTAGGAGCGATCACCGTGACCTGCGCATTGCGATATCCATAGGCCGTTCCCAATTCAAGAGCACGATCCCATGCGCGGCGCGCCGCCACGAGCAACTCGGGAGGACAATGCTCCGGCTGGATTCCTATCGGGGTCATCGTCAAGCCTTCATATTCTTCTGAAGCGGCATTGTACGAGGCTCGCCGATGATTACGGATGACCCGCAACATGGCTTCTCGGTTTTTGGCATAACCAGGAAACGGCCACAACTCTGCAGCCATTTCTGCCGATGTGCCATAGGCCTCGCCGGTCATAATCGCAGTTAATGCGCTAC
>DATEPD010000444.1:0-18214 GCA_035273365.1 Nitrospiraceae bacterium
AAAGTGGCGAGATGGCCATCGCTGATATGGCTTTCATCCCTCACCCTGGTCATATCCCGGATTTCAAATTGCTCAAAATGCAATCATTCCCAGGACGATGAGTATGTTTTATTATGAGACGAAGGCCGGGCTATGCCCGAATGAGCAGATGGTCGATAAGAGCAGGTTCTTCGATCCGTTCAGCTGCGGGGATATCGATAAATCGTTTCAGTCTCATTCGATCGTTCGGGCTCACTTGGATCACTTCCGCCGAGATCCAGTGCCCGTGAATCTTTCTGACTTCCGCCAGTCGAATGTCTATAAAGGCCTCCTCGCCTTCCAACCATAATTGGATTTTCACAAAGTCCCCTGTTCTCAGGTGCTCAGGGGTGGTGAGCTTACACCCATCCTCTAAGCGTTCTAGCACGCATCCATCCGCTTCAATATGACTGGTTACGTGAGCGAGTACGCAGTCAATAGTAAACTTCGGACTATCCCACCGAGTCTGTTGGTACCCCTGAGCCATCATGATACACACAGGATAGTGTGGGTGAGGGGTTTGTGCCTATTCCTCAAGAGGGTGGGGGGCTTACCCGAAAAGGTGGTGTATGGGGAACTGTCTGTATCTCTTGCCATGTTCATGACGGGAAAATGGTATATCGAGACATAGCTCACGTTATTCATGAGCGCTTCTGCTACAATCGCCAAATTGTTGCTTCGATGAAGTGTGATGAATACTGTGGCCAGCGCTCGCTGCTAGAATTCGAAATCGATATCATCGGGTAGGTTTTCGTACATGGTTGAAAGAAACCAACCAACCAGATGAACATGGCAGACCCGGACGAGGAGGATACGTATGATAGATCGGTTACATTCTCAGAAATTCTTGGTGATTGGGACGATTCTTGCCGGATCCGGCGTCGCTGCCGGCGCCTTTGGTGCCCACGCACTCAAGGAAATTCTGGATGCGCCGATGCTCCAAGTCTTCGAGACTGCAACGCGGTACCTGATGTACCATGCTTTTGGACTGTGTATTGTGTCTTGGGCGATTGATCGGTACCCCGAACAGCGCCTTCAAAAATCCGGATGGCTCTTTATTATTGGGATTCTCCTCTTTTCAGGCAGTCTGTATGGAGTGTCCCTTGCGGGGATTCGGTGGTTGGGGGCCGTGACTCCGGTCGGTGGCCTGACCTTCATCGCAGGCTGGTTACTATTAGGGTGGGGAGTCTGGCGGGATTCGCTCCTGCGGGCGGCGAGCCGTCCATCATAATAGCAAAATCGCCGCGCGAGACTGGCTGGAAAAGTGGGACGAGGTGAGATCCACTCTTCTTACGTCGCGCCCTTCGCGCGAGTCTCGCGTTTCACGCTTCGTTCTTAAGGTGTGCAGCCGGCCGTTCTCTTTCCGCTGATCGATCCCCACCCTCCTTGGGAATTCACGAATGTACCTTCGAGTCGTTGACCGTCTTTATTGAACTGCAAACTATCTTCCTGAACCCGACCATCGATTTCCCAGCGTAGATAGACGTTCTCACCCAGGACGATCGTTTCCACGGGTTCCAATCGATTGCCCCGCGTACGTCCTGCCGGTGGGAAAAGTAGTGAAAACTTAAGCTCTTGATGGTTTTGCTGATGGTTATGAATAATCCACTGCCAGGTTCCGCAGAGCCGGGCTTGTCCGCGAAGGTCACGCACCCGATCTTTCCAACCCCGAATCCGGTCCCATTCCTGGTAGGCGGCCTGCATGGCCTCGACTTCCATGCGAGCAGCTCGCTCCAAGACCGTTACCACTAGGGTCGATGCAGATTCTATCTGATTGTTCTTGGCCAATTCCTGGGAGGTGACCACATCAGAGAGTTGAACCAGGGAGTCATGCCAGGGCAGGTGTCCTTGTTGGGCGAGCCATGCCCTGGCGTGAGGAGATCCGAAGAGTTGCTCGGTCACCATCGCAAGTTGCTGATCTCTCACAGCCTGCCTGACGGTGGAAGCGAGACGCCAGGCGGCTAGATCACTCATCAAGCGATGAACCGCCTCTGTCAGATCCGGCACCAGGAGGTCTTGTGCGAGTTTGGCTGGCAAGGGGATGGCCCCTAATGTTCTGGCCACATCACCCAACTGAAGTGCTGGACCAATTGTCGATACAAACAGGTTGCGGGCCTCCTTATCAGATCCCATCTTTGTCAGTTGATCAGAATGGGCACGAATAACCGATGGGAAATCCGGTGCGGAACTCGGAAGCGGTTCGTCTGCCTTGGCATCCAGCCGGGCCCCGAACACAACAACGACTACCATCGAGAGAGCGAGGCCAATTCGTGATAGGACTGGTTGAATAATGAAGATGTGCTGACTCATTACAATACTCTACCGTGCTTCCGTCCGCACCCTCAAGCGTGGACTCCTGACACAATGCGATGGGGAAACTGGTTAGGTGCCTTGGAAGGAGGTCTTGAGAAATGCGGCAGTTGTTTCCCAGGCCTCTGCCGTCGCGTCGGCACGATAGCTGTCCGTGCGCTGCTCATCACAGAACGCATGGGGAGCGTCTGGGTAGGTTCGAATTTCGACCGGCTTCTTGTATTCGATTGCCGCTGCACGAAGCCGATCGATATCCTGACTTGGCACCCACTGGTCCTGACCGGCCTGGTGATAGAGCACCGGACAGAATAGATCATTGATGGCGGTTTCAGGCTGCATCACTCGGCCATAATAGACAACCGCGGCTCGGAGCCGTTTCCGTTGACAGGCAAATCGGAGTGCATACGATCCACCCATGCCGAAACCGACCACACCGTGGATATTTTGTTTAATGTGGTCGCGCGTGTTCAAGAATTCACAGCAGGAATTAATGTCTTGCAGCACGAGCGACTCGTTCAGTTTATTCATGAGCGCATCCGCTACTTCTGCGTTGGCCGTCACCATGCCACCCAGTCGCCCGTATAAATTCGGAATGATCACGCCGTAGCCTTCGCACGCCAGCCTGGCCCCGAGATCCTTGATTTGGGCGGTCAATCCCCATGCTTCATGCAAGAGGACTAGCCCGGGGTAGGTCCCTTTTTTTTGAGGCCAAAACTGGATACATTCCACCTGCACGTGTTTCGACATGCGCGTCTGGATATAGGGATCGACGGCGGCATCCGTCAATGTGGGAATGGCGACACCACTCGGAAAGCGAGCAGTGCCAGTCCCGATTTGATCCAAGGTAAAGGGAGCGATAGTCGATATCATTACGGCAATCTCTTCTCCATCGAGGTTTGTGGGAGGCGCATTCTTCTAAGAGCACCGATACCAGGCGCGCGTACTATAGGGACCAGGCCGCCGGGCTGTCAATCTGGCTATCTGCAGGGCACGGGTTCTAGTTGACCATACGTTCGTGGGCGACTACAGTTTTCACATCTCCACAGAGGGATATGGTGCCTCTACCGCTTAGAATCGGTCTTATCGGTGCCGGCAAGCATGGCAGCCGATATATCCATCATCTCCTGCAAAATCTTCCAGGCGTGAGTCTTGCGGCTCTCTGCCGGAAACGGATCGAGGAAGGGCTGCCTTCAATCTCGACGACAGAGATTCCAGTCTATGGAGATTATCGCGATTTGATTGCCGATCCAAGGGTCGAGGCGGTCGTTGTGGTGACCCCTCCGTCACTCTGTCCTGAAATCTGTCTTGAGGCCGTGAAGGCCAGGAAACCGATTCTCATTGAAAAGCCGTTAGCGCCGACAGGCCGCGAAGCACGAGCAATGGTAGCAGCAGCGGAGGAGGCAGGTCTGTTGCTGATGACCGCACAGACCATGCGTTTCGAATCGGCGATTCTTCTGTTGAAAGATCACTTGCCGGAGATCGGTCGGCTCCGGTACGTCACGCTCACCAGTCGGATTGAAACAAAACCCGGCGCCCAGGTTCGGTCACCGACAGCCGGTGAGCGCGGAGCCCTCTTGGAATTTGGGATTCACCTCTTGGATGTCGTGCCCTTTCTCACAGGCGAGGAGATAGTCGCCGTCCGCTGTGACTTGGATCAACTCCCGGCTGTGGCACCTGAGACGATAGCGATCGTGCAAGCCCAGACCACGAGCGGCATACGATGTGTGATGGACATCGCACGAGTCGCAGCGGGGAGAGTTGCAAGGACGGAGTGGGTGGGAACCCAAGGGCAGATCGCCGCCGATTGGTTTCACCATCGACTGACAGGCGTCATTGGTGACACGGCTCCCCGTGAATGGGCCGTTCTTCCGCAGCAGACGATCCTTGCCACACTTCGTGCCTTTGTCCATGCCATCGAGACGAACACCCCGCCGCCGATCACAGGTCGTGATGGATGTCGCGCCGTTGAGGTGGCCGATGCCTGCTACCATTCGGCAGAGCTGGGCGGAGCCACCGTCAGCGTTTCATCGTTGGGCGAGTAGGATCATTAAGCGAGACTGGCAAGACGAACGAGACAGGTAAACTGAGGTCGAAATTAAGGTTGAGCAAAAGCCTGACTTGTTTCATCTCAGCCTTAGCCTCAGCCTTCCGATCACGCTGGCGGACTGCTTATGGCTATTGCTAGGTATCGGCGACGATGTGCGTATCAGTTTCCTCTACCCCTTCAATTTGGTGGATCTTTGTGATCACCACATCGGAAAGGGCTCGTTCGTCGGCAACACTGATAAAGAGAATAATGTCAGGCCGTCCAAAGCAGGAGTGCGCTTGTTCGACGCCGGCAAGGCGTTTGACGGACTGCAGCACATCTTTTGTCTGACCGGCTTTCACCTTGATTAGGATATAGGCCTTCGTTGCCATTGCGTCCTCCCTGTTAGTGTTATGGCGCGCCACCCGGCATCTCCCGCCGCCGTTGCGCAAACACCTGATGCATGGTCTGTCCCCGTTGCTCCAAGGCGATACGTGCCTTCCCAACAAGGTCTCTCAAGAAACCGAAATCTGCGAGACTCACATTGAATTGGCGAAAACCAGGCGCCAACCGTTCTCGTTGATCGATCGCCATGGCATCCCACTGTTCACCGAGCGACTCAAGCACATCCGATGTCCAGCCTGTCGATCGGAACTGAGACCGGGCTTCGTCTACACCGCTTCCGGCCTTTGCCGCCAATGCTTGGCTCAGAAATCCCTGTACGGCAGAATCACCGCTCTTCATAAACACCGATTGAAATTGGATGACCACCTTAATGACATGATTGGCCTCAGGAGTATCTTCGGGCGGAAGTACCTCGGCATCTTGCAACATGGCGAGGACGGCCATCGACGCTCCGACTGGTCCAGATTGGATGGTCGCACGACCAGGCACCTGAGCCCAGACTGAACTGCCAGACCCCAAGATCAGTCCGCCGAGAAGAACGTACAACGACATATGGCTGGGTATCATCATTTGTGGCGCACGTCCCGCAGGGTTGATCGGAAGCAGCGGGACAGAGGCATAGGGAGGGATTATATAGAAGGGGAGGAGAGGGTGCTAGCCCGCATGACGGTTCTGCTGCAAGCGGAGAAATGCAGTTGAACGATCCTGTACAAAGAATGAGGCTCTTCGTTCGGATGGGTATGGTGACAGCAGGAGTAATGGAACCATTAGTCTGCCGTCGCTTCTGGTTTCGATTGCAACGATTCGACAGGATTCCTATAATCCCACAGCTCCATGCCTGCACCGGAGGGACTCATGCTTGCAAAAGTTCTGAGTGCTGCACTCGTCGGTATCGATGCGCATTTGATCGAGGTGGAAGTCGATATTGCCGGAGGGCTTCCACAATTCTCGGTTGTCGGTCTCCCCGATGCCACGGTGCGGGAGAGCCGCGATCGCGTGCGTTCCGCGCTCAAGAATACGGGTTTCCATTTTCCGGCAAAGAAAATCACCGTGAATCTGGCTCCCGCAGGAATCAAGAAGGAAGGGTCCGGGCTCGATTTGGCGATTGCCCTGGGCATTCTCGTCGCAGAAGAAGTCATTCCGCTCCAGATTGTACAAAGCTGCGTCTGTGTCGGCGAACTCTCGCTGGATGGGCACATCAAACCGATTATCGGTGCTTTGTCCATTGGGATCGCTTGCCGGTCCGACTATCGTCTGCTCTTACCGGCTGAAAACAGCCAAGAAACGTCCATGGTGCAAGGGGTGATGGCCTATCCACTCCACACGCTTCCCGAGGCTGTGGCATTTCTCAATGGCACGCTGTCGCTGAACCCGGTGCAGGCAGACCGTGACCGGTTCTTCGCCATGCGTCCGGTGGAGGACGATGACTATGGCGATGTAAAGGGACAAGATCATGCGAAGCGCGCTCTGGAGATCGCTGCCGCTGGCGGCCACAATCTTTTAATGGTGGGACCGCCCGGATCCGGCAAGACCATGTTGGCCAAACGTCTCCCGACGATTTTGCCCCTCATGGAGCCGGAAGAAGCGATTGAAACGACCCGTGTCCACAGCGTAGCCGGACAGTTACCGGCTAATCATCCGCTGCTGACGGTCCGCCCCTTTCGTGCCCCACATCACAGTATTTCCGATGCCGGGCTCATCGGAGGCGGAACAGTTCCTAGGCCAGGCGAGGTGTCCCTGGCACACAATGGTGTGTTGTTCCTGGACGAATCTCCGGAGTTTCGCCGTCCCGTGCTGGACGGATTACGGCAACCATTGGAGGACGGGCATGTGACTCTGACCAGGGCCAGCGGCTCGCTCCGTTACCCTGCGCGATTTATGTTGATCGCTGCGATGAATCCCTGTCCCTGTGGATACTATGGGGATCGCACGCGTGAATGCGTCTGTCCCCCGCATCACATCCGCCGTTATCGAGCTAAATTGTCGGGGCCTCTTCAAGACAGACTCGACATTCATATCGAAGTTCCGCCAATCTCCGTGCGAGATTTGCACGATCACGGCCCTACGCCGGAGGATTCGGCGACGATTCGCTCACGTGTTCTGGGGGCACGCGAGCGGCAGCTCCATCGGTATCGTCAAGACGGGATTCACACGAATGCGCAGTTGAAGCCACGGTCCCTAAAGCGGTACTGTGGTCTGGAGACTCCGGCTCAAGAGCTCCTGGGACAGGCACTAACCAAACTCGGATTGTCCGCTCGGGCCCATGGGCGCATTGTGCGTGTGGCAAGAACGATAGCCGATCTCGCAGGTTCTGATAAGATTGAACCGCTACATGTGGCGGAAGCGATTCAATACCGCAGTTTCGATCGGCGGATGGAGTTTTGAGGATTTCCTGTGTGGCTGACCGTGAAAGTCTTTCTCTGGTGGTTTGTTGTCGGCTCGACAATGGCGCTGGCCGTGATCATGGTGCAAGGCGGCATTCGTGAAACGATGCAAGCGCAGGGTTCGGTGTGGGAACTCAAATTGGTCGAACTGCTCACGACCATCATCGGAGGTGGACTGCTCGGCGGCTGTGTCGCCTTAATCCTCAATCGTATCAAAAAGTCATAATGAATGTTTCTCACATTGTGGTGCAATGAGGCAATACATGGACGTGGAAGTGGGCTCGAATCTCTACCGCAACACCGACGGCATGATTGAAATCGAGGGTGTCCCACAGATTCAAGTGACACTGAAACCGATGACGGGCGACTTGCTCGTCACCTTTGCCTTGTTCGATGCAGTTGGAAAAGTGACGGCAAAACTCGTCGATAGCACGCTGATGATCAACGAACGACGTGCCTACGAGGTGAGTAAGACCCCAAAGAGTCTGCGGCTCACACATCCGGACTCGGGAGTTGTTATCTTACAGATGGACGTGAAAGCACCCGACGTGGTGGCGCTCACCAAAGGGGAATTCCATACCATCAAAGGCCATGTGATCCAGGTGTCTCCCGCCGAATGGAAAATTGACAAGCTGCGTGTCAGCGGCACGACTCACGATCTGAAGGGCGGGTCCGTCATTCTCGGTTGATACTGGGAGAAGGATCTTATCCTGCGACCGCAGGCACGATCACGATCCGCCGGTCCTTCAGTTCCACGGTCGCCGTATCTCCATCGCGCAATTCGCCCTTGACCAATTGACGCGCCATCGGTGTTTCGACTTCCTGTTGGATTAATCGCTTCAACGGTCGCGCCCCATAGACGGGATCATAGCCACGCTCTCCCAAATATCGTAGGGCCTCAGGTGTCACGGAGAGAGAGATCCGTCGTTCTGTCAAGCGTGTCCGCAACCGCTCGAGTTGAATCTCCACGATCTTCGTGAGCTGCTCCGTTTCCAGAGCATGGAATACCACCGTCTCATCGACACGGTTTAAGAATTCTGGACGGAAGTGTTCCCGCAGTTCCACCATCACGAGGGAACAAACTTCGTCATAGGAGGCGCGTCGTTGCTGTGCGTCAAGAATCTGCGGGCTGCCGATGTTTGATGTCATGATCAGGACGGTATTCTTGAAATCAACCGTCCGGCCCTGGGAATCTGTCAATCGTCCGTCGTCCAATACTTGCAGCAGGATATTAAAGACGTCGTGATGCGCTTTTTCGATCTCGTCGAACAAGATGACGGAGAATGGACGACGGCGAACTGCTTCGGTCAGCTGGCCGCCTTCTTCATAGCCGATATAGCCTGGCGGGGCACCGATGAGGCGGGCCACCGTATGTTTCTCCATGTACTCGGACATATCGATCCGAATCAAGTTGGCGTCATCATCGAAGAGCGTCGCGGCAAGAGTCCGTGCCAATTCGGTTTTCCCCACTCCGGTCGGACCGAGAAATAGAAACGAGCCAATGGGCCGGTTCGGGTCTTTAATACCGGAGCGCGCGCGGAGGACCGCATCTGCAACCGCCTCTACTGCTTCATCTTGGCCGATCACACGTTGATGGAGCAGTTCGCCCAACTTCAAGAGTTTTTCCGTTTCACCTTCGACCAGCCTGGAGACGGGAATTCCTGTCCAGCGACTTACAATCGCCGCAATGTCATCTTCATCGACCTCCTCTTTGAGTAACCGGCTTTCGCCCTGTTCCCGCCCGAGTTGCTCCTGTTCCGACGCCAGTTCTCGCTCGAGGCGCGGCAACTCTCCGTACCGCAGCTCCGCTACGCGATTGAGATCGTAGGCTCGTTCCGCTCGCTCCATGGCCTGTTTCACTTCTTCCATCGCTTCACGAGTCTTGCGCAACCGTGCGACCGAGGATTTTTCTGAATTCCACCGAGCTTTGAGCGCCCGCAACTCTCCTTGTTTTTCGTCCAACTCTAGTTCGATCGTGGTCAGCCGTGCCCGACTGGCCTGATCCTGTTCTTTTCGCAAGGCCTCCCGCTCGATCTCCAGCTGCATTACCTTGCGGGAGACTTCATCAAGTTCCGCAGGTAAACTATCGATTTCCGTACGCAATCTGGCTGCCGCTTCGTCGACCAGATCGATCGCTTTGTCAGGGAGAAATCGATCGGCAATATACCGATTCGAAAGTTTTGCGGCAGCGACCAGAGCGGCGTCTTTGATACGCACACCATGGTGTACTTCGTAGCGTTCCTTGAGTCCGCGCAGAATCGATATGGTGTCTTCCACCGTCGGTTGGTCGACCAGCACCGTCTGAAATCGCCGTTCCAACGCGGCATCTTTTTCAATACGTTTCCGATATTCATCCAGCGTCGTCGCGCCGATCAAATGCAGGTCCCCGCGGGCCAGCATGGGTTTGAGCAAATTGGCGGCGTCCATGGCTCCTTCCGCCGCGCCCGCTCCCACGACGGTATGCAACTCATCGATGAAGAGCAAAACTTGTCCCTCTGCCGCCTGTACCTCTTTAAGGACGGCCTTCAATCGCTCTTCAAACTCGCCGCGAAACTTGGCTCCGGCCACTAACGATCCCATGTCGAGGGTGATGACGCGCTTCTTCTTCAGTCCTTCTGGCACGTCCCCTTTGATAATGCGAGAGGCCAGTCCTTCGACGATGGCGGTTTTTCCGACTCCGGGTTCACCGATAAGCACGGGATTATTCTTGGTTCGGCGTGAGAGAATTTGTACGACGCGTCGGATTTCCTCATCACGCCCGATGACGGGATCTAGTTTTCCTTGCCCCGCGAGTCTCGTGAGGTCTCGCCCATATTTTTCCAATGCCTGGTAGGTGCCTTCCGGGTCCTGGTTTGTGACGCGTTGAGAGCCTCGAACCTGTTGCAGGGCGCCCAGGAGCCGTTCCTTTGTCAGTCCGAGTTTCTTGAAGACACCCCCTTCTTGAACCATGGCGAGGATGACATGTTCGACACTGAGATAGTCGTCTTTCAACGCGCGTTGTTCGTCTTCGGCTTTAGACATGACCTGGTTGAGCCGCGACGCAATGTGAAGTTGTCCTGGACTTGCCCCGGCGCCCTGGACTTGAGGTAGCTTGGCTAGGGCCTGCTCTACGGCTTGACGAACGGATGGCACTGACAACCCTGCCTGCTCTAGGAGAGAGGAGGCCAGACCTCCATCCTGTTCGACAAACGCAAGCAGAAGGTGCTCGACATCAATCCCTTGATGATTGCGCCTTGCAGCATGGGACGACGCAGTCTGGAGCGCCTCTTGTAATTTGATGGTCATGCGGTTCATGTCCATGGGATGACTCCTCTGCTTTCTTCCGTGTCTCCTGTTGGCATTCACATAATCATAGGAAATAGGAAGTCAACCTCCTGCAATGATCCATTGGCTTGACCCGACAAGTTCCCGCGGACTATTGTTTGTCATGTCACAAATTCTGATCGACACACTGGCACTCTATCGGAACGCCTTCCGCAAAACTGGACAATCCCTTACGCGCGGCTGGATGACCATGGTGGCGGTGGTGGGGTTCGGCGCACTGCTGATGCTTGCTTCCCAGCTTGCATCACCACTCGGTATGATCGGAGGGTTTGTGCTAGGTGCGGTGAATGCGCTCCTGGTTGGCGCCACCCTGAGCCTGATCGAGCAATCAATTAGCCATGGTCGGGCGCTCACCTTTCAGGACATTCTTGGCAGCTTCGGTCACTACTTTTGGGATGTCATCGGCATTGGTTTCATCCTGTGGCTGCCCCTGATGGCGCTCGATCTGAGTATGCAAACGAATCCCTATGGACAACTCCTATCATACGTGGTGTTTTTGTTGCTCTTTCTGCTGCTGAACCCCGCGCCGGAAATTATCTATCAAGTTCGGCATAATTCTCCGCTCGAAGTGTTCAAGACCTCGTACGAATTCGTCCTGGAGAATTGGATTGAATGGTTTCTTCCTTTTGCCGTGATCTTGATCCCCATCGTCCTCTCGCCCATGGGACTACAAACGTTCTTTTCCCTTTCCAGCAGAGTGGGGAGGGGAGCCGGGTTGGATTTTTCTCAGCTTCTCGTGTTGCCGTTCACGATTCTCGGAGGTTGGCTGGACTACATCGGTATCCCTTCTTCAATCAGCTGGTATCTCGGGCTGCTCTTCACGCCGCCCCTTGCCGTCGCGATGCTGCTGTTTCGAGGCCATCTGTTTGCCTCGCTCCATGGGGTATCACGACGTCAGCGGCGATTTGTCTCGCCATTCAACAAATAGGGATGAGTACTGTGATAGGGAAGGGATGGTTTTTACCACTGGAAGCTGCTCAAAACTTCCTAGCGTATCCGCTCTCTCCAGGATAGGATCGTACAAGCGAAATATTGTTTGCCAGATTGCTTGAGTGACACTGTCAAATAGTGTATGGAATTGCCTACAGCCACTACATTTATATGCTGGCTTTTCAAGCCTGAGAAAGAGCTTCTCCCGTGCACATATCGATCTTCTGGCGGATCGTCCTGACCTCACTCGTTATCATCGTAGTGATGGCGGGAGTGAATCTGTATGCCTTATTTCAATTGCGCCAACTGACGGCGTTAAGTGCCAATATGGCCACTCGTCATTACCCGGCGATCGAATCGGCCAAACGTTTACTCATCGTGCTCTATGGCCAACTCAATAGTGAAAAGAAGTATTGGGCTGTGCGCGACGCCACGTTTTTGAATCATTTCGATGAAGAGGTCGATGAATTCCATCGCGGACTCCAGAGTCTCGAAACACAGGAACTCATTCCCCAAGGTGTTCAGCTACTTGAGGATACGAAGCGCCTCCAGCAAGAACGACTCATGATGTTCCACTCAGAATTGGAGAACGGTGTATCGTCTCCAGCGCCTCTGTCGGCAGGCTATGAAGGTCGGCGAGATGCCTTAATGGACCGCATAAGCGCCACGCTCCAACAGTTTATCAACCTCCATGAAACAGGCATCAGTGTTGGCGTCAGCCGGTCACGGGAAAGCTCGGCGCAAGCCGAAGCGGTCACTGAGCAATTGGTTCTGCTTGCGCTGGTATTTGGCATTGCGCTCGCGGGCTTTGCCAGCTATACGATCCTGCGTCCGCTTCGTCAATTGCAGAATCATATCAAGCAGATAGGACAGGGCAATTTCCGTACGTCGCTAAATATTCGAGCCCCGAGCGAGTTACGAGACCTCGTTGACGCGGTTAATTGGATGGGCACCAAACTTCAAGAATTGGATGACATGAAGGGGGAGTTTCTTGCCCATGTCTCCCACGAATTACGCACGCCCATGGCCTCGATTCAAGAAGGAACCCACCTGCTGTTGGATGAAATTCCCGGCCCCTTGTCGCAAGAACAACGCACGACGTTGCGCATCATGGCAGACAGCAGTCGCAGGCTCATCACTCTTATCTCCACCATTTTGGACCTTTCTAAGATGGACGCCGGGATGATGGAGTATCGAATTGTCCCGACGGATCTGAAGCGCATCACAGATATGTCGGTTAACAAAGTCCAACTTCTTGCCGATGCCAAGCATGTGCAACTATTGCTGGAAACGCCTCCACAACGTGTGTGGGTCAAAGCAGATGCGCTTCGCATTGAACAAGTACTCGACAATTTGCTCTCAAATGCCTTGAAATTCAGCTCGGAAGGGGGCATTGTAAAAGTACTCATGAAGCCGGATCCGAACGCGGGGGTCCTCGAGGTGAGTGTGAGCGATGGAGGACCCGGCATTCAGGCCGAAGACCTGCCTTTTATTTTTGAACGCTTCTATCAAGGACGCACGAATGCCAAACATGCGACGCCAGGCAGTGGGCTCGGGTTGGCATTGGCAAAAAAAGTGGTCGAAGCACACGGAGGACGGATTTGGATCGAAAGCGAAGCCAAGAAAGGAACGACTGTACGATTTATCCTTCGCCTCACGAAGTCAGGAGAGACGGCATGAAGGCCAAGCACCGAGGCTTCATATCAGGCGTCGCCTATTGTCTCCTTCTTGCTGGATGCGCGGCATGGTCGCCGGCCCCGCAGTTTGCACAGCCCTACTTCATAGTGGATGCGGGAGAGGCCAAGCTCCTCCATGCGTTGACGAAAAAGCAGGAGTCACTTATCCCAAAATGTGCCGAGAACAATTCCTGTGACCATATCTATTTTACACGTGCTCTGCTGGGACTCTACGAAAGTCGAGATATCGCCTCGAAGTATTTCGAGAAAGTGATCGCAGTCGCACCCAAAAGTCAGCTGGCCTCCTTCAGTAAGCTCTGGTTACAGTTGCTCGAATATCACGCCGCTCCTGTTGAGCACTCCTGGTTCCAATCGGTCATTGCGGCCCCTGCCTTTTCAGAGAGTCAGGCAGCCTTGGCTCAAGTCTCAGATCGGCTGGTGCGAGACTTGCTAGACAGAGAGTTGGTCATCCAGCAATTGCGGGCCATGAAGGATGCCGACGCCCAATCCCTGGAAAACCTCCAGCGGGATTTGGCTGAGCGTGAACGGAAGACGGACACGGGCAACGGCAAGAGGGACACAGCAAGAGGGTCGAACGATACAGGCGTTGTGCTGTCCCTACAAAAACAGTTGACGGATCGAGAAAGGAAAATAGAGGAATTGACGAGCCAGTTGGAGGCCTTAAAGCGTATCGACCAGGAAATGCGGGATAAGGTTCGTCCTATCCGTCCCCCATCGACGGTTGTCGTGCCCCCGACTGCGCCGGAACCGGCAACACCGTAGAAGGAGTTTTATGGAAAAGGAGCATATACTCGTAGTCGACGATGAAGAGGGCTTGTTACACCTGGTGAAGATGCGGTTAACCGCCATGGGCTTTGCCGTCACAGGGTGCACCACCGGGCGTGAAGCCCTCGCTGCAGCCAAGAAGGACCGGTTCGATCTCGCCATTACTGACCTCCGGCTGGGCAGCGAAGACGGATTGGATGTGACGGAGGAACTTCTGCGGATTCATCCAGGCCTTCCGGTCATCATTCTGACGGCCCACGGTAGTATCCCCAATGCCGTGGAAGCCATGCAGCGGGGGGCTTTCGGATATCTCACCAAACCATTCGATGACAAAGAACTCAAGGCTAAGATCGAAGAAGGGCTCTCTCCTCAACGGATGAGAGGAGAGATTCAGCGACTTAAATCTCTTGTCAACGAATTGTATGGCATGGAGAACATCGTTGCGCGGAGTTCGGCGATGCAGCGCATACTCCAGCAGGTGGTGCAGGTGGCAGATTCGGACGCCACCATTCTCCTCTTCGGAGAAACCGGGACCGGCAAAGAAGTGCTTGCACGTGTCGTCCATGCGAACAGTCGGCGGAGCAAAGGACCGTTTGTCGCCCTCAATTGCGCGGCCATTCCTGAAACCCTTTTTGAGTCTGAACTCTTCGGCCACGTGCGTGGCGCGTTTACCAGTGCCCATGGAGCCAAGCGAGGCTTGTTTCAAAGCGCCAATGGCGGCACGCTCTTTCTCGATGAGATCGGTGAAATCCCGCTCTCGATGCAAGTCAAATTGTTGCGAGCCGTGCAGGAACGGGAAGTCCGCGAAGTGGGCTCCGAACTTTCAACGAAAATCGATGTACGCATAATCGCCGCAACGAATAAAGACCTCGGTGAAGCGGTCAAAAACGGAACCTTTCGGAACGATCTGTATTATCGGATCTCTGTCGTCCCGCTGTTTATCCCCCCGCTTCGTGACCGCCGCGACGATATACCCTTGTTGGCCCAACACTTCCTGACTACGAGTGCGAAGCGAGCGAATAAAAGTTTGCGCGGCTTTACACCAGCTGCCCTCAATCGATTGGTCACACATCCCTGGCCCGGAAATGTCCGAGAATTAGAAAATGTCGTAGAAAAGGCCGCCGTGATGACGCGCCAAGACATGATTACGCCGGATCTCTTGCCCTCAATGGGTACCTCGCCGGATGCGCCACTCAAGCCTCTGACTGAAGCAAAAGAAGAGTTTGAGAAAACCTATCTCAAGAATGTCCTGCAGCTCACTGGCGGCAATATTTCGCGTGCCGCCCAATTTGCCGGACGCTATCGGGCAGATTTCTACAAGATGCTCAAGAAATATGGCCTCCACCCCTCAACCCTGAAGGCCAAATCAGAAGCCGATCTTGAAGAGCAGGAAGAGGAAGGGGACCTCACCGAGGCCGAACGCTAACTCTCGTGCACCTCCCGATACAGCAGAGTCGAACTATTCACCCACAGCCCATCAGGCTCATGAAACACTCTGTTGGCAGGCGAGCACGTTGAGGGGTCTGCTAAAACCTGCCGGCATACTGTTGCTATTGTACGACTCAAGTGAAAAGTCGGACAGAAATCACCCTGTCAGCTTTAACGCCTGCTCCACAGACGACACATGTGCTCTACCGCAATTTCCCAATACGACACAAAATTGTTTCATGATGAGTCCTCCTGAGGTAACTAACTTTCTGTTGAGGTTTGATTCGTGATGCTTGAAATATAGAGGAAAAGTGGCAGTATATTACTATTAATTGGTGTAGAAATTGAGGTGGTTACTGTACTCAGGGGGCACACACCATGTTCTATGATTTATTCATGTTGTGGATGGTCGGTAGCATCACAGCGATTGTGGTGAGCATGGTCCTTGGCGGCTTATTGTGCCTGTGGTGTGCGTTTAAAGCTAAGTAAGCTCGAAACTCGGTGATGATGCCGTTGAGGTCTTGCTTCGTAGAGACCCGCTTTCGTTCACCAATCCGATCACCCCCAGTTGGCAATAGCTCATCCCAGACAACGTTTCTCGATTCATATAGCCCCGATAACCAACGAATGGAGCAGAGGGTAGAAGCGTCGGCCATGTGGACTGTCGATGGCGACCCATAATATTTGCCGATCAGTTACCGTGGGCGAATGGCCCGACCCTCGATTCGAATATCTCCTAAAAATTTCTGGAAGTTCTTCTCGAACAATTCGGTCGTCAGCGATTGGGCGTCTTCCGGATTGAACCAGAATACCTGGTCCTTCCCTACCCCCAGTAGGGCCATGCGCGCGACGCTTTCATCGCTGTGATTTCTCACCTCTAATATAAGCGTATTTTTCGCAGAGAGATCTGTGTGCATCACACCGCTTATTGCGTCTATCGACAGGTCCTGAATACTTCCCGTTATGGTGACATCCGCACTGTCCTTGCTAACCGTGTGCACCGAAGACGCGTGCCACCCCTGCCGATTCAGATAATCCACCAAAGCTTGTGTGCTGGCGTCGGCGAGGCTGCCCGATGAAAATTTGAAGAGGCTGAAATCACCCCAGCGGTGTGACCATTTGCCCAGAAAGAGCTTATTTGCCCGCTTGTCTTCGAAGGGCAGTACGGCCACGCGTAGCGTCACGGGGAAACAAGCGGACACACTTGCTCTGCTGTATTGCCCCGGAATGGCGATATCAATTCGTTTGATTTCTCCCGCGCAACCGACGAGGCTCACGAGAATTACAGACCATAATAGAGATCGTGATACATTCATAGCCACCTCCTTACCATGTTCATGCATCGCCTTATGCCAAGCGTATCGGGGCCTCCCTGGGAGACCAATTCTAGGAGGGAGACGAAGGTAGGCGCAAGGGGTGCGACCTCAGAGAATCACCATGGCCCCAGAAGAGCATCGTGATGCTGAAGATCTTCTTGCGAAGCCCCGCCAGTAGATCCATGAATCCGATCCAACTTAGATCAGGTCCGTCTAGTCCATCTCGACCAGTGGTTGCAGAGCCAATCACGCCCGTCGTAGTCTTGAGCCGTAATGGGTGGGTTGAGCATTGGCCCTGTGTTCAGCCGCATCATTATTGTCAATGCTGAAAAGGTGATTGATGCGGGGTTGTTTGTTCGCAGTTATCCTGGTCGTGGCGTGTGCGACAGTCGCCGCAGCAGATTCCTATGATGACGCAGTCTCTGCCTTACTGCGTGGAGACAAGGCGCGAGCGGTTCGACTCTTCCGGCCCCTCGCTGAGGAGGGACTCGCACGGGCGCAGAGCCATCTGGGTGAGATGTATCGGACGGGGCAGGGCGTCCCGCAGGATTACCATGAAGCGCTGATGTGGTATCGCAAGGCAGCGGAGCAGGGAGACACTGGTGCGCAATACAAGCTGGGTCTCATGTATTACTTTGGGCAGGGTGTTCCGCAGGACTACCAAGAAGCGCTGAAGTGGTATCGCACAGTGGCGGAGCAGGGATTCGCACGGGCGCAGTTCAATCTGGGTCTGATGTATCATGAGGGCAAGGGAGTTTCGCAGGACTACCAAGAGGCACTGAAGTGGTATCGCACTGCGGCAGAGCAAGGATTTCCCAGCGCTCAGGGAGGTCTGGGTCTGATGTATCACGAAGGCAACGGTGTATCGCAAGACTACCAGGAAGCACTAAAGTGGTACCGCGCGGCGGCGAAGCAGGGACTCTCACAGGCCCAGTCCAATCTGGGTGTGATGTATTACCTGGGGCAGGGTGTTTCGCAGGACTACATTCGCGCTCACATGTGGTATTCCGTCGCTGCAGCTGCGTTGAGTGGCGACAATGGGATAACAGCAATAAAGTATCGAGATATCGTGGCTTCACGATTGTCCACAGCGCAGATTCGGAAAGCGCAAGAGATGGCAAGGCGCTGTCAAAAAACAAAGTTCAAGCAGTGCGATTAGAGCAAGACAGCCACCACGCTTTCGCCGTCTACAAGCTGGAGAGCTCCTGCAATCCGATGAATCGTGGCGTATAAAATGTTGTTTCATCCATTGAAATAATCTCTTCGCTACCAGGTGAACAGGCTGCTACCATGTGGCTGATGCTCTTGTTCTTCGCGGTGCTCTTCACTCTATGGCTGGTAGCATCCGCCATGGCCGGCGAGTTCACCGGCCCCGTGGTCGGTATCCTCGACGGTGACACGATAGAAGTCCTCCACAAGAAACGTCCTGAAAGGATTCGCCTCAGCGGGATCGACTGCCCGGAGAAAGACCAACCTTTCGGGGATAAGGCAAAGTACGCTGCGTCTGCCTTGGTGTTTGGGAAGGAGGTCACGGTCCAGACGCAAGGCAAGGACAAACATCGGGACATGCTGGCCGAGGTGTTGCTCTCTGATGGATCGAGCGTCAACAAG
>DATEPD010000445.1:0-8201 GCA_035273365.1 Nitrospiraceae bacterium
AGGCACGGCAGGCCGGCGATAACGGGAGCGCACACAGATCGATGTCTGCTCCGACATGGCTTTCCTCGCAGATATGGCGGAGGTCGCCGGAGAGGCCGTCTGAAATATCAATAGCGGAGGTTGCCAAGCGATGGGCACTGAGCCACCGACCCTCTGCGATGCGCGCGGTTGGACGCAGGTGCCGTTCGATCAGAAACTGCCGGTGCTTTCTCGAGAGAGTCGATGCCCATGGGTCACGTTTCGTACGGGGCGGCGGTTCATTGAGGAGACTCAGGCCGGCCGATGCGTCGCCGATTGTGCCGGTCACGTATAGGAGATCTCCGATTCGCGCGCCGCTTCGAAAGAGGGCCTTGCGAGGAGGGACTATCCCGATCAGCGTCATGTTGAGAAACCATCCGCTGCGCGAAGCCGACGTATCTCCTCCGATCAATCCTATGCGGTGCGGGCGGCACGCGGCCATCATCCCGCGGTACAGCTGATGAACATGGCGGCTGGTGCCGGTGCGCGGAATCGCCAAGGCGACGAGCAAATGCTGTGGAGTTCCACCCATCGCCGCGATGTCGCTGAGATTCGCTGTTGCGGCGCGGAAACCGATATCAGACATGGTAGCGGTTCGGAGGTCGAAGTGGACCCCTTCCGTTAAGAGGTCGGTTGTCAGCACCGTCCATTCGCCAGCCTGTGATGTGACAACGGCGGCATCGTCGCCGATCCCTTGAATCACCGAGGGAATGTGGCGGCGGCCATGGCGCCGCTGGAGGGCTCGAATGAGATCGAATTCGCGGATCGTGCGACGGGCGTTCGTGCGGACCGTGGAGGCCCTGCTGGGTGAGTTGATCCGGTTCATTTGGTTTGTCTGGTTGATCTGGTCTGTCTAGTTGGTCTTGTTCAACCAAACAAACGAGACAAACCAAATAAACCAAATTACGGTCTTCTGATGCGGGCGGATTGTTTCAGCATCTTTCTAGCGAGATTGTGCAGGACCCATTGCCGTGCTGGCCGCATGGACCGGGAGGGAGCGAGCCGCTCGCCCGGTCTTCGCGCGTATGGCGTGTTTTTTTGAATGTGGCTGCGGCTGGTGGGGCTTGCCTGTCTGACGTGTGGATTTCGAGCCCCGCCGGAGCGCCACTTTCATCACATCATCCATCGTGTCGGCGAAGACGAGGTGGATCCCCTTCACAATGTGCTTGGGAATCTCATCGAGATCCTTTTTGTTGCGTTTTGGAAGAATCACGGTAGTGAGTTTGGCCCGTTTGGCCGCCAAAAGTTTTTCCTTCAACCCTCCGATGGGAAGCACTCGGCCTCGGAGCGTGATCTCGCCTGTCATGGCCAGGTCGCGGCGTGCTGGAATTTGCGACAGCGTCGACGCAATGGCGATGGCCATGGTAATGCCTGCCGACGGCCCGTCCTTGGGTATCGCCCCGGCCGGTACATGAATATGGAGATCCTGAGTGGTGAAGACATCGGGATTGATGCCGAGGGTGCGCTCGCGCGACCGGACATAGCTCAAAGCGGCTTGCGCGGACTCCTTCATCACGTCACCAAGCTGGCCGGTAAGGGTCAATTGTCCCTTGCCCTTCATTGCCGTGGCCTCGACGTAGAGCACGTCGCCCCCGGACTCCGTCCAAGCTAGCCCGGTAGCCACACCGATTTCGTCCGTCTCCAGCTCCTCTTCGGGAACGAATTTGGGGACACCGAGATAGGTGTGCAGATTGGCCGGATTAACGGGGAACCCCACACCTTTGCCTTCTGCCACCTTCTTCGCCACCTTACGCATGACGTTGGCGATTTCGCGCTCGAGGTTCCGGACGCCGGCTTCCCTCGTGTAGTTGGTGATGATCTGACGTACCGCCGGCTCGGCGATGCGGACATGTTTCTCGGTGATGCCATGTTCGGTGAGTTGTCGAGGGATCAGGTATTTCTGGGCGATGCCCAACTTTTCTTCTTCGGTATAGCCGGGGATTCCGATCACTTCCATCCGGTCGCGTAAGGCGGGCAAAATGGGGTCGATCAGATTCGCCGTGGTGATGAACATCACTTCGGTCAGGTCGAAGGGTACGCCCAGATAGTGGTCCGTGAATGAGTTATTCTGTTCCGGGTCGAGGACTTCGAGCAACGCGGCGGAGGGATCGCCGCGAAAATCCATTCCGACCTTGTCGACTTCATCCAGCATGAAGACCGGGTTATTGGTGCCGGCCTGTTTGATGCCTTGAATGATGCGGCCGGGGAGCGCGCCGACATAGGTACGTCGATGGCCGCGGATCTCGGCTTCATCACGGACGCCGCCGAGACTGATGCGGACAAATTCGCGGCCGAGCGCACGGGCGATCGACTTTCCGAGGGAGGTCTTTCCGACCCCCGGAGGGCCGACGAAACAGAGAATCGGACCCTTCATTTTGTCTTTGAGCTTCCGCACGGCGAGATACTCGAGAATCCGTTCCTTCACTTTCTCCAGATCGTAGTGGTCCTCGTTGAGCACTTTCGCGGCAGCCTTGAGGTCGAGATTGTCCTTGGACCGCTTGGACCATGGCAATTCTACAATCCACTCGATATAGGTTCTGACGGTCGCAGATTCGGCGGTATCCGGATGCATTTTCTCAAGACGCTTGAGTTGCTTTTCAGTTTCCTTCAGCACCTTCTCCGGCATTTTCAGTTCGACGATCCGCTTGCGAAACTCGGTGATTTCCTCCGCACGCTCGTCTAGCTCGCCCAGCTCTTTTTGAATCGCTTTGAGTTGCTCGCGCAGGAAGTATTCGCGTTGGGTCTTGTCCATCTCCCCCTTGGCTTGCGCTTGAATCTTTTGTTGCATGGAGAGGACTTCGATTTCTTTGCCGAGGATCTCGCTGACGTGCCGTAGGCGTTTGATCGGATCAATGACTTCGAGAACAGCCTGGGTGACCTCGACCTTGAGGCCGAGATTGGATGCCACCATGTCGGCAAGCCGTCCGGGGTCTTCGAGATTCTCAATGACGATCATGACGTCCGGGATCAAGACTTTGCCGAGACTCACGATCCGTTCAATCTGTTCCTTGACCGTCCGCATAGCGGCTTCGGTTTCAAGGGCGGTACTCGCCGGCTTGTGTTCGATCAGTTTGTCGATGCGCACGGAGTAATAGGGTTCAGCCTGGATGTATCCCCCTATCTTGGCCTTCGAGAGTCCCTGTACCAGAATTTTGATGCGTTCATCGGGCAATTTCAGCATCCGCATGATGATGCCGATCGTGCCGACAGCATGGATGTCCTCGGGTGAGGGATTCTCGACGTCCAAGGCCTTTTGTGTCGCAAGGAAGATCATTCGATTGCCGGCTAATGCGGCTTCGATCGCCTTGATCGACATTTCTCGTCCAACAAACAGCGGGAGTACCATGTAGGGGAAGACGACGATGTCCCGGACCGGCAACAGCGGAAGCTGGTCGGGGATTTCGATGTTTTGCGGTGGCTGCAAGTCTTGTTCGGTCGAGTCGTTCATCGATATGGTCTCAGTATTGTGCTCGGTGATGAATGTGTATGAGGTCCTGCCTTCTTCGTTGAGCGCCGTGACTAGGCTTCCCGCGATCGTGTGGTGCGGCGTCCTCGGGAAGGCCGTATCCGATTCTGCAGATAATCGCCGAAGTCCGGCCCTAACGAGGGGTTCTTGAGTGCGAATTCAACGGTCGCGATGAGAAATCCTAACTTGTCCCCGGCATCATAACGCTGCCCCTCTACCTCCAGCGCATACATCGGTGACTTCTTTGCCAACTCTCGAAGTGCGTCGGTCAATTGGATCTCGCCATTTTTGCCAGGCCGGGTTTTTCGCAGGATGGAGAAAATCTCGGGCGGCAGGACGTAGCGACCGATGACCGCCAGATTGGACGGGGCTTCCCCCGGCGTCGGCTTTTCAACGAGGTCTTCAACTCGATGCAGTCCCGCCGAAATGGCTCGAGGCGACACAATCCCATAACGATTGACGTCTTGATGTGCTACTTCCTGCACGCCGAGGATCGCACCCTGTCGCTTCTTGTAGGCATGAATGAGTTGTGCGATGCCAGGGACCGCAGCATCGATGATTTCGTCGCCGAGAATGACCACGAAGGGTTCGTCACCGATCAATCGTTGGGCACAGAGAACCGCATGACCGAGTCCGAGAGCCTCTGTCTGCCGGACGTAACAGAAGTTTGCGAGTGTGGAGATGTGACGCATCTGGCTCAGGAGTTGTGCCTTGCCGCTACCCTTGAGAATTTCTTCCAACTCGACGGACCGGTCAAAATGGTCCTCGATCGCGCGTTTGCCCCGGCCAGTGATGATGATAATGTCTTCGATTCCGGAGGCGACTGCTTCTTCCACGGCATATTGAATCAATGGCTTGTCGACAAGCGGCAACATTTCTTTGGGAGACGCTTTCGTCGCGGGAAGGAAGCGAGTACCCATGCCTGCAGCGGGAATTACGGCTTTGCGCACTTCGAAACGTGACATGATTCGATACTATGTGATGGGGTAGGCGATGTCAAGGAATCCAGGAGGCTGCAAGCCTTGTGAGGACGATTGCGCAGCCGAGGTGTCGTCCATCTGATACATGGTGTATCTGTCACCTGTGCGGAGGCCTTGCTCGCACGAGGCAGGCTGACTGGGTTTATCTGGATTGTGTTGTTCCTCTGGTTCATCTCGTTCAACCAAAAAACAAAACGGACCTATGAAGAAGACAAAGAAGCTGGGTCTCGCGAGGACCCTGCGCGAATAATAATGTGGGCTGTCAGCTTTACATTCAAATACTTGCCCAATATAATCCAGAAGTTTTGCACGCATGTTGCCGTGAGGGATTCGTGTGCGTTGACCGCCAGGACCTCCCACGTCAGTAGCCTTCTGTACCGACATCCTCACGCGCGTTCAATATGCGACGTGTGTGATTGGCTAGAGGGGCAACGCGTACGTTCACGGCTCCAATTAGGGTTGCCCGTCATGCCGGTATTATTTTCCTTCTTTTTCTATGGAACGAAGATCCGGTGAGGGAAACATGTCGTTCAGCCTGGCCTTGTTGGCTCTTCATTATGGTGCTCGTCATCCCGACCAGCGGTGTGCTGCCGGTGCTTGCCGTTGCGGCGGAGCAGACCGGAGTCAAAGTGACGGCGATTGAGATTCGAGGAAACAAGCGGATTGAGGTGCCGGCGATTGTCGGCCGATTGACCTTGAAACCCGGCGATCCCTACACCCCTGAGAATGTCCGTGGGCAAATTAAAATTCTCTACGAAACCGGGTTCTTTGAAGACGTGCAGTTGGAGACGGAATCGGGGGCGGGCGGAGTGGCTCTGGCCTTTCTGGTCCGCGAAAAACCGTTTATCACAGAAATTGTGTTCGATGGGAATCAAGCCTTAAGCGACGACAAGCTCAAAGAGAAGATCACGATCAAGAGCCAAGCCTTTCTCGATCAGCCGCAGGCCAAAGAGAGCGCGGAAAAGATCCGCCTGGCCTATCAAGGGGATGGCTACTTCAACTGTCGAGTGATCCCGGTTGTGCAGACGCTGGACGAGGATCGGAAGCGCCTGACGTTTTTCATTAAAGAAGGGGACAAGGCGCGTGTCAAAACGGTCAATTTTGACGGTCTGCACGCGGCGACGAAAGACGAGTTGTTCAAGGTGATGGCGACACGAGAATGGATTCCCTGGCACGGTCTGATCACACAGTTGAAGGTGCCGTCGTTTTTTTCGGACGCCGGTGTCTTGAAGCGGGAAGAAATGAACAATGACGTCGAACGGATCAAAGAAATTTTACTCAACAAAGGCTATTTAAACGCCCGGGTGGGGTTGCCGACGGCGGAACTCAGCGAGGACAAGAAATGGTTTGTCGTGGACTACGCGGTGACGGAAGGGGAACCATTTACCATCGGCGAAATCGGGTTCCGCGGGAATACGGTATTCGAAGATCCGGAGCTTCGTCAAGGGCTCAAAATGAAAGAAGGGGAAATTTTTCAGCGGCAAAAGCTCCGTGACGAGATTACGCGGTTGACCGATCTCTATGGGAGCAAGGGGTATTCATTTGCCGATGTCTCGCCTAATGTGATTCCGAACACGGAGGACCGGACCGCAACCGTCATTCTGACCATCAAGGAAGGGGAGATGATGCGGATCCGTCAGATCAATATTACTGGCAACGATAAGACCAAAGACAATGTGATTCGGCGTGAACTCCGTGTCGATGAACAGGATGTGATCGATACCGCCTCGCTGAAGAGGAGCTTTCAGCGTCTCAATAACTTGAACTTTTTCGAGACGGTGGAAATTCTTCCGGCGCAGGTGGGTGTGGATAAGGTCGATCTCAATGTTCGTGTGAAAGAAAAGTCGACTGGTCAGTTCAGCATCGGCGGCGGATTCAGTACGTTGGACCAGTTGGTCGCGATCGCCGATGTCACAGAAGGAAATCTCGGTGGGAATGGGTGGATGGGACGAGTTCGCGGCCAGCTGGGCCAGAGGCGGACGATGGGGACGATTTCTTTTCGTAACCCCTACTTGAACGATTCCTTGACCTCGATGCAGCTGGACCTCTACCGCACGATGACGAACTACCTCACCTATTTTGAGACAAAAACGGGTGCCAGCGTGACGTTAGGCCGATGGCTTTCTGAGTATTCTTCTGGGAGCGTGAGCCTGTTCGCCGAAGAGTTGAATTTCAGGAATCCACAGCCAGGAATTTGCCCGGATCGATTCCCTCTTGTGTGTAGCCAGCTTGGGTCTCAGACAACAACCGGATTCCGGACCTCGCTCTCTCGCGACACGAGGGACTACTTTCAGGATCCACGCAGCGGTTGGCGAGGAGCTGTGGGCTTCGACTTGGGCACGCCCTATCTGGGCGGGAGCAATAACTACTACAAATATAGTCTGGATTTTATTAAATATACGCCACTGCCGTTCGATACGCGGTTTGCGATCCGTGCTCGCTATGGCGCCGCAGTCGGCGTCGATGGGCAACCTGTCCCATTGACCGAACGGTTTTTTGTCGGCGGCATCAATACCATGCGTGGGTTCGTGTTCGGGCGTGCGGGACCGGTGACCACCAGCAAGACCCTACTCGGCGCGGACAAACAGTTGATCTTCAATAGCGATTTTATCTTTACGATTTCCTCTGACGCCAAATTGAACGGCGTGATCTTCTTTGACTACGGAAAAGGTTTTGATGACGATGAATCGCTCTCGTTTAACTTGCGGAAATCGGCCGGATTGGAAATGCGATGGATTTCACCCTTTGGCCCTCTCCGCGCCGCATATGGGATTAATCTGGATCCCAAGGAGGGGGAACGCAAAGGGGTCTTCGAGTTTACCATCGGCTCTCTGTTCTAAGAGAGTGAGGGACAGCCGAGCGAGACTCGCGAGACTGGCGAGATGGGCGAGAGAGGGAGGGTTCGAGGTCCAGAGGTTTTCGGAACTTCGAACTCCAAACTTCGAACTTCGGGTCGCGCGTTTCTTGCGTGTCTCGCGTTTCACGCGCCACGGATTGAGGAGCTGGCGGAATTTTTCAGCAGCCTGCCAAATGGGGCAAGGTGTTGATCATGACTGAGGGGTAACGGTGTGATGATCCAGATCAGTGCCGTCATGCGGAAGATGTCCTGCACAGGAGGGTTGTTGATGACGCTCCTCGCTGTCTATGGCTGTGCTGCTGGCGGGGCCATAGTCGAGGGGAAAGTGGGAGTCGTCGATTCCGCCCGTGTCCTGAACGAGACGACTAGCGGCAAGAAGACCAAAGATTCCTTAAGCGCATTCTCCAAGAATCGCCAGACGCTGATCGAGATGGATGAGAAGGAGCTCCGACGCATGGAAGAAGATTTTGGGAGACAGGCCAGCGTGTTGAGCGCAACGGCAAAACGGGAGCGTGAAGAGCAGTTTCGGCGTCGGGTGGCGGAGTATCAGCAGAAAGCGGGCGAAATGAACCGGGAGATTCAGGAAAAGCAGAAAGACGCGCTCGAGGGTTTTCGTGAGAAGGTGGAACTCGTCGTGGGGAAAGTGTCGAAGCGCCTTGGCTTGAATGTCATCATGGAGAAGGGGAGAGGCGGTCCTACCTTATATAGCGAGCCCGGACTCGATATCACAGGTCAAGTCATTGATGAATTTAATCGGGAATATCCATAGGTGAGGCGCGCGAGACTGGCGGGACGAGCGAGACGGAATTGATCCGGTCCTTTGTGGATGTGGTTTATCTGTTTGATTGAGTCAACGAACCAAACCAAACACACGGAAGAG
>DATEPD010000446.1:0-2543 GCA_035273365.1 Nitrospiraceae bacterium
ACTCACTTCATACCTGGTGTCAGGATTCTCGGTCGCGGGATTCTGGCCGGCAGTCGGTGGCGCAGTAGTGATCAGTCTCGTCACCATGATCCTCAACATATGGACCTCTGACCACCGTCAGACGGAACGTGATGCACTCCCCCAACGTCCACCCAAGATCATCAACCCCGACGAATAACGGGGGTCAATCAGGCTGCTAAAAAGGCCACCCTTCTCATCCGCCCGGCCCGGGACGCGCCCTTTCCCTTGCAGCGTCCTCACCTCGAAGGCATCCTCAACGTAGCCCACCCGGGAAATGAGCTATTCCGACAGCTCGGGGTTGGGCGAGTGAGAATGGTACGCCTCCGGTGCTTTCATCGGCTGCGGCCTTGCCTGGGATAAGGCGCGTCTCTGCGCGCCGGGGTTGGGCGGGTGAAAAGTCTGGACTTTTTGAGCAGCCTGCGGGAATCAGTTGTGCGGCTCCTCAAGGTTCTCGCATTCCAACATGAATTTCCACAGCCTACTATTCCTTTTCATTGAATTACCTATCCTGCGTTGTTACAATACGCGCGCTTGGCTATGCCAACCCACGAATGACGACCACAGCTCCGAACAACAAACCACTTCCCGAGACCTCTCTCCAGCGAACCTTGACGTCTGTGCTCAACGAGCTGCCGGTCGACGCGGCCCTCGCCGCCGTGTTCCATCGTGATCAAGGACCGCTCGTTGGCCATGCCGCCCGAGGCTTTACCCCTCGGGATGTTCAAGCGATCCTTCGGACACTGTCGGCTCCTGCCATCGCTGCAGCCGCCCCCACTAGTGATCAGGAAGGCGGGCGTACCATTCGCCTCCGATTGATTACACCGGGCACGAAGTCGTTGCTCGGAGTATCCCTTTTGCATCGAAATCGGACGTACGGCTTCCTCGTCATCGGGCGAAAAGAAAACGCGACCTTCGCGAAAAAAGAGAAGAGTTTGATCGAACAGGCCAGCGAAGACGTCACGAAAGCATTGGATCGCGAGGGCCTATTCGATATGAATGTCGTGCTCAGCCGGCCTTTCGTTGCACAAGAACCGGTCCCTTCGGTACCCACTCCTGCAGAGATGTTCCCGAATCCGATGTCCCAGCTCACACCGGAACTCCAAGACAAAATTATCGCCGTCTTGACGGATGCCAACCAGTACGTGGCCTACGACCGTATCTGGGCCTGCCACTATGACCCCCTTGCCGGCAACGTCGAAGTCCTGGGAATGGCCGGGGATCTGAAGAGCGAACCGAAAGATGGGAAGAAAGATCTGAAGCCGGGCCACCGCCTCGCGCTCGATAGCTCAGCATCCGGATGGGCAGTCCGCCATCGTAAACCACGCGTGGACCATGATCTCGCCTCTACGCAGGGGCGGTTCCTCGATCATAAGTATCTGTTCAAAGACCGCTTTCTCGCTTCGCTGGTCGTGCCGTTCTTCGTTCGGGGACAAGTCGGCGGAACCATCACCTTAGCCACGAAGGAAGCCGGACGCTACCAACAGACAGATGCTCGCACGCTTGAGCCGACGATTATGAAGATTGCGGACATTCTCCAATCACCGGCACCGGCCAGCCAACCCGCTGTGACTGGGCCAACCGGCGCCTCCGGGGCCGCGTTAGCTCCCGGCCCCTCGGAACCCATCATCAGAAAGCAAGAACGGCAGGCCGCAATCGGCGAATTCAGCATGTTCCTCGCCACCGAAGTGCGCGAGCCGCTCGCTTCGATCCGCGCCCAATTGGAGGAAGTCACGGGTGAGGGCATCCTCGATTTCGACCCGCAGACGCGCGTTGAGAACGCCATGCGCAATTTGATCCGTATCGAAGCCATCCTGAACGAGATTTTAGACTTTGCCAAACCACTCAAGTTGACTCGAAGGCTCGTCCGTATCCCCGAAGTGATCGAGAGCGCGCTGACGGTTGTGGCAACCGACCTCGAGGTCACACGTATACAGGTGACCAAAGACTATGCGACGATCATCGCACCGGTTCGAGGCGACGAAGCCAAGCTCCAGCAAGTCTTTCTCAGTATTTTCAGGAACGCCAGTGAAGCGATGAGCCCCGGCGGGCATCTCCATATCCAGGTCACCCAACACCGTGCGGGACGCGGAGTGGAAGATCAGATCCTCATCAAAAACGATGGGGCTCCTATTCCGACTGAAATAGTCGATAAGGTCTTCGAGCCATTTTTCACCACGAAGCGGACCGGAATTGGTCTCGGTCTTGCCACAGTCAAGAAGATCGTCGAAGAACATGGTGGCTCGATTGCCATCGGCAGCGCGCCAGGCGAAGGAACCACCGTCACCATCCGTCTCCCCGGTCTCAGCCATGGTCCGTCTTATCGCGGACGCGGACGCCGCCCACCCTCACGCCGCTAGGGCTGACCGCTTGCTCTTCTGAGACTCCAGACACCAAGTAGGCTGCTCTCGGAGACGGTTTTTCCTGCTCCCACCCATAAACAAATGATTTGAGAGCGCTGATGGTAGAGTCCGGTTCCAGTTCTCCTTCCCGATCCATAAACGTCATACAGCTAAGGAGATTAC
>DATEPD010000447.1:0-4047 GCA_035273365.1 Nitrospiraceae bacterium
TGCAAGGGTGACCAGAAATTGCTTTAGCCAGGGGCGGCTTCTAGCCAACAGGGGGCTCAAAAAGGCCGTTCAGCAAGGCCGCAGGCGAGTCGAAGCCGGAGGCGTACCCTCAGGGGTACGTTGAGGATTTCGACGAGCCGAGAACGAAGCTGGCGGACTTTTTCAGCCCCCTGCTAAGAGCGAGGTCGATTGGAAGGCGTAATAGCCTGCTTGAAGACCGTACGAAGGCCGAAGTACGCAATAGAATCTTTGAGGTTGGAATACAGCCGCTTGAACGTTCCCATGTCCGGGTTGGTGACATATTCCATCGTTAAAGCGATCCGTTCTTCCCCCTCGCCTAGCGGAGTCACCGAATGCCAGAGTTTGTCTCCATTGAATATGACCAGATCCCCAGGTTGTGTAATGAGCTCAAGATGCTTGGGGGATTTCACTGGATCATCCTTAAACAGCTCGCAGACCAGTTTGCATTGCGTAGACTTATCGACCAGCCCCATGAGAATGGTGTAACGCGCCCCCTTATAGTAGGACGTGTCATAGTGAAACCCGATGTGGTCCCCCGGCTCCGTGTAGTAGTAGAGCGCACAGGAATGGGGGTCGTTTTCAGGACAGAGATTGAGCTTGGCCTGCACCAGGCGGCTCAAGAAATCGATGAAAGCCTGGGATCGATACAGATCGAGAAAACGCGGGGCCTTCTCTATGACGGTGTAGTAACTCACGCTCCCGCCCTTTTTGTGGCCGGGAATAAAGTTGCGATTCAACTCGCTCTTCACCCCTTGGGCCTGAGGAACGAGATGCTCTTCCACTACCGACCGAGTGAGGAACTGCGGAATAACGAGGAACTCATTCTGGTCCCAATACTCACGCGAGAGTCGATCGAAATCCAATTGCTTGACCGCCTCGTCGACTGCTTCGCCAACGGAACCGACCATTGACTGATTCATAGACTCACCTGCCCTTCAGTTCTTCCAATATGCAACTTCGGACTCGTTCTCGTCACCTTTATTGCGGAGGACTGAGCACCGGAGCCTTCATTACTGCCACATCCGCCGGCAACTTCAAATCGAAGAGTGAGTCGGCGAGACCCACATTGAATTGGAGCGAAGAAAATTCGAAACTCGCGACATTGCCGCTGACTTCGTAGAGAGAGATGGTCCGAATGAAGTAGGTCTTGGGAAACACTTCGACCACGATCCGTTGCAACGATCTCCCCATCTCACCTTCACGCGACTTAGGCAGGAGTGTGAGGAGCCGGATACCTCCGACGCCACGTCCCTTCCCCTGCGTCGGCTCAATGTCGAATGACTCCTCCAACTTGGCCGCCCCCTGCAAGAGCTCCAACGGGGCCTTGGAAGCCGCCATCTGTGTGAGCTTCCCCACCAACACTTGTTTGTGCTCCGGCACATACACTTTGATATCATCCCGGTTGACATAGATGTCCTCGACCGAAGGGTCGAGATAGTTCCACCGTAACCGGCCAGGTTTTTTAATGTAGACCTTCCCCGAGGACGTGATGGGCCGCTCGAACCCCTCAATGATGGTCTTCTGCGTAAAGTCCGCCTGAAGATCTTTCGTCTTTTCATACCGCGTCTGGAGCTGCTTGACCACCTCTCGCACTTCCCCCAATGCTTTATCATCGTTCTCGTCTCCGGCAGCAGCGAGCGATGGGAATAGGCTCCACGTACAAACGAGTACGCCCCCTACAATACATGCCCAATTCAATTTCTTGATCATACTAATCACGAGGGGATTGGCCAAGGCCGCCCTTTACTGCGCGCATCGAACGAGCACATTCTTATCGTGCGCGTTCTGCGAGCAAGAAGGGCGCCTGGCCACTCCCCTCACGCCCCTTCTTCCGCTCCCACCGGCCCACGCCGCCCAACGACCTCTCTCCGTCCATCGCGCCCAGCCGCGCCTACAAGCCCGTCGACTTCCATCTGCTCGATCATGCGAGCCGCCCGTGGATAGCCTACCCGTAGCCGACGCTGAATCAACGATGCAGACGCTTGACCAGTAGACAGGACCAACTCTTTCGCCTGCTCGTAGACTTCGCCCAGCGAGTCTTCCTCTTTCGCCGTTTCCTGCTTCGAGGCGACCAGCAACTCCTGATTGTAGGCGGGCGTCGCTTGCTCCTTCACGAACTCAACCACGCGGCGGACATCGTCATCCGACACAAACGACCCGTGCAGCCGCATGACACGTCCGGTTCCCGAAGCCAGATAGAGCATGTCCCCACGGCCAAGGAGCGCTTCCGCACCGTTCGCGTCCAGGATAGTGCGTGAATCGGTCTTCGACGACACTTGAAAGGCAATGCGGGCCGGAAAGTTCGCCTTGATCAAACCAGTCAGCACGTCGACCGACGGACGCTGCGTCGCCAACACGAGATGAATGCCTGATGCGCGAGCCATCTGCGCCAAACGCGCGATCTTGTCTTCTACTTCCCTCGGAGCCACCATCATCAAATCCGCCAATTCATCGATCATCACCACGATATAGGGCAAGGGCTCCGGCGGAGTCGGCGGCGGCGAGAATGATCCGGGGCTGCCGTCTGGAATCGTGGTTTCTCCGGCAGAGAGCCGCTCCTCTTCAGGCAGAAACTGGATGGGCAATTCCGGCTGGTCCGATTTGGCCGCTGTTTCCGCCTCCAGCACACCCTGCCCTCCGGCAACCTTTCGATTGTAGGTATCGATGTTTCGCACCCCTGCCTCAGCAAGCAATTTGTAGCGCCGCTCCATTTCAGCTACCACCCAGCTGAGCCCCCGCGCCGCTGACTTCGGATCGGTGATGACCGGCCGTAACAGATGAGGGATGCCGTCGTACGTTTGAAATTCGAGCATCTTGGGATCGATCAGGAGCAGCTTCACCTCGTCGGGTCGAGCCGAAAACAGCAGGCTCAGGAGCATCGTATTGAGACTGACGCTTTTCCCTGCCCCTG
Organism: Nitrospiraceae bacterium; assembly: GCA_035273365.1. GTDB lineage: Bacteria > Nitrospirota > Nitrospiria > Nitrospirales > Nitrospiraceae > Palsa-1315. Next base: position 2,933 of record DATEPD010000447.1, read on the forward strand.
TCGCACCGGCTACCAGCAAGTGCGGCATCGTTTTCAGGTCGGCAATCGTGGGGGCTCCGAAAATGTCCTTCCCTAAGGCCAAGGTGAGCTTCGATCTGGCGCGTGAAAATGCCTCACTCGTCATCACTTCCTTCATCGACACCGTCTCGCGATAGAGATTTGGCACCTCAATCCCTACCACCGATTTTCCTGGAATCGGCGCGACAATCCGGAGACTGATCGCCTTCAGCGCCAACGCCAGATCGTCTGCAAGGTTTACGATGCGCGCGACTTTGGTTCCCGGCGCCGGCTCGAATTCGTACATCGTCACGACTGGTCCTGGGCGAACTTCCGTGACTTTCCCTGCAATGCCAAAACTGAGAAGGGCGCGGGTCAAGATATCGGATTGCGCCTTGATTTCTTCTTCCGTGACACGCCCTAAGGGGCCTGACGGTTCGCTCAAGAGTACGGCCGGATCAGGCAAGATATAGTCCCCCGCCTTCGATTGGGCAGTGAAGACCTGTGGCTCCGATTCGGATTCAATCGGCTCAGCCGGTTCGGGCTTTGGTTGCCGTGATGGCTGAATGACCGGCCAGTCCAATTCCGGTTCTGCAGCCGCTTCAGGAAGGGCCTCTTCAATCACTTCTCGGATGGATCTCGACGATTTCTGTTTGGCTTTCCGTGGAGATTCAGGAACGGATTCTTCCACCGGTCGGTCAGGAATCAAGGTACGGGCCCTGTTGATCATCCAGTTGCCCAAACCGGGAATCCGCTGAGCCATCTTCGCCAGAGACATAGATGTCGTGAAGAGCAACGACACCAGTAACCCCGCCATGATCAGAATATGCGCACCGGTGCTCGCAAAGTACGCCCGTAATCCCTCGGCTAGCACTCGCCCGAGGACGCCACCCGCCATCCCTCGGTAAATGAGCCCACTTGAGATGGTGGGCACCGCTGTGACTTCGAGGTGAAGCAAGCCGCTGAAAAACAGCAATGCCGCCAGCGAGGCGCCGGCGTTCCGTAGACGGATCGACAGATTGTCTTGAGTAAAACAGCGAATTCCCATCAGACCGAGGAGAATCGGAAACAAGTAGGCGGCCGCGCCGATCGCCCAGAAGAGGGTAGAAGCAAAGAAC
>DATEPD010000448.1:0-3870 GCA_035273365.1 Nitrospiraceae bacterium
AAACGTGAAGCCGATCCGCCACCGTCGTAAGACGGGATGGCGGATCGGCTTTTTAAATGAACAAATAAATAAACAGAAATTCCATCACAATCTTTATTACGAAAAGTTTTTATACCCATCCCCATCCCATGGATGATCCCCTCGAGGTTTGGCGAGTTGCTGTAGGAGCCTGCTTGTCTCCGACACTACTGCCTTAAGGGGCCTTGAGGTGATGGCCTGAGCTGTGAATGGTAGTCGGGTTGTCCTGAGTGCGGGTTGGTGTCCGGGTCTCGGCTCACGACCGATCTACGGCGTTTCGAGCGGGATTCCACACCACTGATTCTAGATTGGTAGGTAGAGTCTCAGGAACCGAGTTGCCACGTCCAATTCAGCGACTTGTCCCAGCCGTAGCTCTTTAACAAGCTGATTCTGGAAGGTGCGAAGGAGCTATTCAACGCACCATCGGTCTACGATGAGTGGGATGTGATTAGCGCGCCCCCGGTGTGCTGAGAGTTCATCTAAACTGACTCATGGGTTCCGTCCGAAACAGCTGCTTTGCCACCATAGTCGGCTGTCGACTGGCGGACCGTAAGCCGCGATTCGCATAGACGACCAGCGAAATCGTATGTCGAGAGCGGGTATCTTGCCCAGTAAGAATAAGAAGCGGGGAAAGACCAGGATGGCTCGTATCATTGAGATAGTCCATCAGCTCTCACCGAGGCCAATGTTCTCAAACAAGCCATGGTGCGAGCCGTTCAGTTTGGATAAGTCCTCCCGCGGAGGCCCGGACCAGTTGGATCAGCCGTGCACCTGGCTGACACAGCCCTAGCATGTTGCTGGCTTCCCGCTCTTGCAGGGTAAAACACGGGGCTTGCCAAGTCATGTGCGCTTGCATCACGTCCTCGCACGCACCGTTTCTCCTTTGACTAGGAGATCTTTTCCATAGAGGCTCCAAATTCTGCAAGAAGACACTCTCGCGTGTCAGGACGACAATACGCCACGGTTGCCCTAACATATCAAGGCGTATCCATACCAATTAGGACCTGACGACGGTCAGGACGTGGCGCTCTGTGTTACTGCAGAATCTCGATGGAGGAACGAGGACCTAGTATTATCGGTTGCCAGGTGTTCTCCTAACAATGGACCGTGGATGGGCGTATTCCATGCGCCGCGCGGTATTCCCTCAGTTCCCGCAGGATGCTTAGTGTACATGGTCGTCTGGCGGTGGCCTGATTTCCTTTTCCCGGTTGAGCTGCTCGATCTGCTGCATCAAGGTGGCGATGTCGGTCCACCCTGTCCCGTCCACCGCAGGGATCCAGCGCGCCCGCAAAAAGCCATAACGGTCTATCAGAAACTCCATATGTTTCGGTGATGTCCCCTCGCCAGCCAGGTCGGGATTGCTGAGGGTTCGACGGAACAAGGCGTAGCTGCGCGCAATCTCAGTTGCACCCTGTGTCGCCACCGGGAAAGGCATACTTGTGGTAATCATTGCCATGTCCTGCTGGTTGGGATCATTCACGGGCACAGCCAACACTGTCGTATTGCCGCCGCTAATTGTGGAGTATGCAAGCCGTAACTGGTCGAGCCTCTCGCGCGACTCCGGCCACGAAAACAGAACTAACAGCAGCGCTTTTTTTAGACGAAAATCCTTCAATGTGCCGCTCGCACCATCATGCGAGGAATAAGAGAAGTTCTGCGGGGCCATGTAGGGTTGATTAGGAGCGACGTATGGGTTTATGAGACGTGCTTGATAGCCGCGGGATATGGCATGGAGAAAGTTTACGACATCCCATCGATCCTCTTCTGTGAGTTTGTCGGCCCATGCTGGCATGCCTGCTTCGGGAATACCATGGGTCAGCCAGTAGAAAAAATCGCCTGCAGTATGCATCGCGGTATGCGGCTCGGTGAGCAGATCCACCGGCTTCTTCGCGAAGGTCTTTGCCAGTACGCCATTACCTTTGGCCTGGGGTCCGTGGCAGGGCACACAGTTCGCGGCGAATAACGTCGCCCCATTGGCAACGGAAATGGCATCGAACGGGACCGGTGTCTTGCGGTAGGTCTCTGGAAACGCTGGAACGGCAAAGGCAGGTAGTGCTATAGCCAGTGCACAGATTGCCAGCGCGGACGGGATGGCAATGCGCCACTTCGTCTGCCAACCCTTGGCTCGACCGAATGCGACCGCTCCACCTGCCAGAACAAGCAGTGTCACCCCGATCCCTGCACGGATCATTACGCTTAACACTCCCCAGGTGGCATCGATGGAGAATCGAAATGGATAGGGCCAGTCCTCAATGACGGCATGCTTTGCAGGCACGGCGTTCGCCAGCAATGTTGCCGCCAACACCAGTGCTGCCGCAAGCACGACTTCGACGGTCACCCACCGTCGAAGTCCCTGTCCGTCGGACGCAGTTCCATCCGAGCTCACGCTGAGTCGCGGCATCCAGACGAATCGTGCGCGCGCGGCAATCACGAGAATTGCCGCGAGCAGCGTAATTTTTGCATTGAGAAACCAGCCATAGCTCGTCGCGAATAATGCGGCGTAGCTCGTGTCTATCATACGATCCGCAACGATGATGCCGGTGGCAACGACAGCAACCATCACTGGCAGCGCCATTGCCGAGAATCGCTTCAGGGTCTGAATGCCGGACCGATCGGCTTCTTCGCGTGATCGCTTCCCGGTGGTGGCGAACAATATCGTGAGAAAACCCGGTAGCCCTCCGAACCATACGCTTGCCAGTACGATATGGAGGGTGTAGGGCAGTACCGATGTGACGGACAGTTCTCCGGCTGCAGAATGGCTCGCGAGCGATCCCACAGCCAGCGTGAGCCCAGCGACGGTTGCGCACAACACATATTGCCAGCGCGTCTGAAGTGAGAGCCGCACGTAGATGGCTATTCCGAACAGAAGAAGCGCAAGGGCTGCACGCCCTGTCCAGATGAGTCCTATGCGGGTTTTCTGTAAGAGATCGAGCCAAGCTCCCGGATGCCACGCATTTTCGGCAATGCCTGTAACCTGCGCCGTGGTCGTAGCAAGTGAGCCCAGTAAACCCAGTAGAAGTGTGACCGCCAGCCAGGGTAACGCCCGCTTCAGACAGGCGAACCATGGATTGTCGAATGCTGCTCTCTCACGTCCGGCAATCGCAAGAAAAACGCAACCGCCGATCAGGATCATGTTGGATGCAAGCACCAGCCAGCGGATAAGCGCTGCGATGACCTCGATCATTTCTCTTGTAGTTTGCCCTTTACGGTGAAGTCGAAGGATGACTGAATTACGTGACCGTCCAAGGATAACACCCGGAATTTCACCGAGTACTTCCCGGGTGCTAACTCCGGTAGCGGCAGGACAATGGATTTTAGGTCGTTCGAGGCAAGTTGGGGTTTGACCTCTGTCACAGGATTCTTGCCGGTGTCGAGTACGACAAGCGACGCATAGGCGCTCTCAATTTCCTCGTTGAACCAGAGTTGCACCTGAGGCGGAGCCTTGGCGATGATTGCGCGGCGCGGCGGCTCTGTCTTGACCAGCGCTGCATGCGCCAGCGCCGAGGGGACTTGTGCAAACATTGCCGTCGCCATCACTGTGCCAACCACGACGCGTTTGAACGCGTGAACCGCCCATGATTCCATCGGCCCTCCTTTTAGTCAGCGACAGCTGCGCTTGAAGACAGCTGTCGTCTATTTGGCCGTCTTTGTCCGGTCTGTAGTTCTCTATAAAACCGGAGGCCAGACGTCTTATGATACGGTATTCTCAGAAGTTTTGCGACGACCCCGCAGGAAGAAGAAGAAGATCGCCGCTCCCCCGGCAATTGCTGCGAGCGGGGCTATGACCATGATGTAGTGCATGAAATGCGAAACGACATTCGATTCTCCTATCGAGATGGGGAATCGCGCCAT
>DATEPD010000449.1:0-7098 GCA_035273365.1 Nitrospiraceae bacterium
CCTGGACGGACGAATCAGCCCCGATCGACCTGAGCAAGCCGCGTGTGGCGGGAGAAGAGTACTTGCGGAAGGACTGCGGCGCCATCGTGCTGCGCGTGGCAGGAATCTACGGACCTGGGCGGAACCCGCTGGATTGGATCAGGCAAGGTCGCGTCGGCCCGTCACGAAAGTATGTGAACCTCGTTCACGTGGAGGACTTGGCCGCCATCTGTCTGTTTGCGATGGACAGAGGGAAGCCCGGCGATACCTACAACATCAGCGATGGCACGCCTCGAACGTGGGAGGAGATCTGCGCAACGGCGCAGCAGCGATGGGGCGTGACCGCAGCGGCAGTCAACCAAGATCTCTCACTAGGGAAACGACTCAGCAACGCCAAACTTCGAACAGAACTCGGCTACACTCTGAAACACCCAAATCTATACGAAGCCGTCGCGTTGATCGAATCAAAGGGGTAGAGGCACAGGCTTGTCAAAACGGTCATCCAACGAGGCCGCAGGCGAGTCAAAACCGGAGGCGTACCCTCTGGGGTACGTTGAGGAATTTGACGAGTCGAGAACGAAGTTGGGGGGCCGTTTTCACAAGCCTGCTAGCGGAGGAGCGCCATGACGGCCAGACACACGAGTAAGTTGTTGATCGCATGGGCGAGAATGCCTGGCAGGAGACTTCCGGTCTTTTCATAGATCCACGCCCAGAGCACTCCGCTCCAACAGACACTCATTAATCCCACGAATCCATAGCCATGGGCGACCCCGAAAATGCCGGCGCTGATCAGCGCAGCCGGCAGAAAACGGAACTTGCGGCGTAACATTGCGAACAGCAATCCACGAAACGCGAGTTCTTCGAACAGCGGCGCAAAGATCACATAGTCAACTAAACTCATCGCCGTCAGGGAGGGCGACGCCCAGACAAGCTCTGCGTCGAACCATTCGGCCCAGTGACTTGTCAGATGGAACGGCTCCGACAACCGATCCATCACCCACTCGCCCCACAAACCAGCAGCCACCGCCACCGAGACTGCAGCCAACAGGCCACCGACACGGGCCCATCCAATTTCCAACCCAAATCCTGCATCGAACGTCATGCCGGACGGCCGAATGAGATGACGGTAGGCCAAGAGGAGTAACGGCGCATTCGCCATTGGAATGACGAATACCCGGAGTAGAACATTGTCGGATGGCACAAAGATCAAGAACAGTCCCGAGAGCAATGCACCGATTGCGCCCCCGCGCAGCAACACCGCTGCGCCGACGCCGCCCGGCCACGGAGGCGGCACGCACGGTTCATGCAACCGAACGAAACTGGACGGTTCATTCCGCCTGAGCCACAACAGCACGCACACCACGGTGCCGACGGCCATTGCGCCGAGTTCGACGAGCGTCAGGCGATGCGACCGAACGAACTGACGGTCGGCCCGCACCGCAGCCTCTCCCTGAATCCTGGCGACAAGCTCGGCATTGTTGGCACGACGTGCCAGGCGTTCAGCCAGACGATCATGAAACCAGCCGGCAGGCAACACCTCTGCCAACTCTGCCTGCCACACGCTATACCTGTCCGCATCTTGAACCGGTCCTTCGCCATAGGCGGCCACCACCAAATCGGCGAACTGAGGAGGCGGGCCTTCTGTCCCGGTCCACTCATGCGCGGATAGGAGCGCCTGCGAAACATGACCGGCCTCGGCTTGGAGAATCGCCAATTGAAGAGGGACCAACGGGTCTTCGGATGTCTCTGCCAATTCTTGATACCATTGAATCTCGTGCGCCCGTTCAGTCTCCGTGTCGCCGGACGTCCAGGCAAAGAGCTGCTGTTCCCACTGTGGCGCACGCTTGAGTCCTTCCTGCACATCCCTGGTTCGACTGACCATCAAACTGAGTGCTTGCTCAGGCGACTCAATCCGATCCACCTTGGATTCCGATGCCGACAGCCATACCACCACCGCCAGAGCCACTGTGAGGAACAGCGCGGACAAATGCGTGACCGTGGGCGAGAACTGCTCAGAATAGACCCCAATCGGTGCAGGGACATCTGAGGCTCGCCACCAAGACCGAGACTCACGCGGTTCACTGAGAGAAGGCGGGGCAGGTTCCATCGTCTTTGAAACTATAACATGTGGGTTTTTACCCTCGAAACCCCCTCGGGGAGATTCGACGCGAAGGAGAGCGGTCGGAATACCCGTGGCTGAACCCCACCGAACTCCGCTATACTACACCCCTCTCACATCTGGAGTGACATGCCAGTTCAGAACTTTATCCCTCCACGACGGCTGCTTCTTGGCCCAGGACCGAGCATGGTGCATCCGCGAGTCCTGCGCGCACTCTCAACTCCCCTGCTCGGCCATTTGGACCCAGCCTTCCTTGCAATTATGGACGATGTCCAAACTCTGTTGCGCTTCGTCTTTCAGACCAAGAATCGATTCACCATCGCGGTCTCCGGTACCGGTTCGGCCGGTATGGAAGCGTCGATCGTGAATATCGTTGAACCGGGCGATTCGGTCATCGTCGGGGTCAACGGCGTGTTTGGCACACGGTGGGCCAGCATCGTCGAACGTTGCGGCGGTAAAGCGATTCAGGTGGAAGCCCCATGGGGACAGGTCATAGAGCCGGAGGCGGTCGAACAAGCATTGCGCCGATCCGGCCCAGTGAAAGCCGTGGCGATCGTGCACGCCGAAACCTCGACCGGTGCCTGGCAGCCGCTCGAGGCAATCGCTCACCTCTGTCGGGACCATGACACGCTCTTCCTAGTCGATGCCGTCACGTCGCTAGGAGGCGCTCCGGTCGAGATCGATCGTTGGGGTATCGATGTCTGCTATAGCGCCACGCAGAAATGCTTGAGCTGTCCGCCTGGGTTGTCTCCCCTCACCCTCAGCGACCGTGCGTTAGCCGCTGTCAAGGCCCGGCGCACTCCCTGCCAGAGTTGGTACCTGGATATGGCCTTGATCGCGGACTACTGGGCCGAAGGGACTCGAGCCTATCACCATACGGCGCCGATCTCCATGCTGTATGCCCTGCGGGAGGCCTTGCGACTCGTCGAAGAAGAGGGATTGCCTGCCCGCTTCATTCGCCATCAACTCAATAGCGATGCCTTGATCGCCGGCTTGACCGAGCTCGGGCTTCTTCCTCTCTCTCCAACCGGACAACGACTCCCGATGTTGACCTGTGTCACGGTCCCCTCTCATATTCCTGAGGTCGAGATACGGACGAATTTGCTCGCGACCTATGGCATTGAAATCGGTGGCGGGCTCGGTCCACTCAAGGGAAAGGTATGGCGCATCGGCTTGATGGGTCAATCATCAACCGAGGCTCACATCTTGACCTTACTCAATGCACTGGAAGAACTCTTTATCCGCGGCGGCTGGCTTTCCACTCCAGGAATTGCACTCCAGGCTGCCTCGCGGGTCTATAGCCATACGGCATCATGAAGTCCGTGACCATTCGCTCAGTCCGCGTCATCGACGGGACCGGTCAGACGATCGAACGGGCCACGGTTGTCATTCGCGGCAGCACGATTGCCGCCATCGGATCGGATCGCGACCTCTCCCCCCCACGTGGGACATACAAGATCGATGGCCGAGGACTGACGCTGTTACCAGGCTTGATCGACTGTCACGTGCATCTCTGCCTCGGAGCCGAGCCGGATGTTGTCGACGTGGTCGCCAAGGAAGCGCCCGCTCTCACATTGCTCAAATCGAGCCGATCTGCGCGACAAACCTTGGAGGCAGGCTTCACCACGGTGCGCGATGTCGGCTCACGAGACCATTCCATCTTTATGTTGCAGCGGGCGATCGATGAAGGACTCGTTCCCGGACCTCGGATTGTCGCGGCAGGCCTGGCGATCTGCATGATCGGTGGCCACGCCAGATTTATCGGTCAGGAAGTAGAAGGGGCGGAGCAAGTCCGTTCCGTCGTGCGCGCACAACTTACCGCCGGAGCCGGCGTCATCAAAGTCATTGCGTCGGGCGGCGTCCTGACACCCGGCACCTCGCCGGACCAGGCGCAAATGACCGTGGAAGAGCTCCGGGCCGCCGTGGATGAAGCCGAGCGAGCTGGGCGAAAAATTGCTGCCCATGCCCATGGATCGTCGGGGATGAAGAATGCGATTCAGGCCGGCGTCCATTCGATCGAGCATGCCACGCTCATGGACGGAGAAGCCGCGACCATGATGAAACGGCAGGGTGTCTTCATGGTACCGACACTCTCTGCGCTGGCGACCACTGCCGCCTGCCGAATCGGGTGCGGCATTCCCGAGAGCGCCTTGGACAAAGCCAAGTCCATGACGAAGCGCCATCAAGTGAGCTTCAAGAACGCCCTGCGGGACGGAATCCAGATTGCGATGGGTACGGATGCGGGAACACCCTTTAATTTTCACGGCGAGAACGCCCAAGAACTCGAGCGGATGGTCGCGTTTGGAATGAGCCCGATGCAGGCGATTCTCGCCTCGACCTCCGCTGCCGCACGCTTGATTGGAATTCAGGACCAGGTAGGAACTGTCGAAAAGGGAAAACTGGCAGATCTTCTGTTGTTCGAGGGAAATCCGCTTCGTCGCATTGACCTGCTCCGCGACCGCAATAGGATTATCGGAGTGATGCAACACGGGCGATTTGTCGCGGGACCACTCGCTGAGAACTTGTTACCTTTCACCCCTCACCGTCTCTCGTAGAACAACTCCAGCGCGGCTGCGAAACCCTTCAGACGTCCTTTGCGGAACACATCGTCAAGTTTTCCACGTAGCGATCTGACGCCTCCCTCATCGCCTCGATTGACCACACCTTGTGACAGGAGCATCTCCGTCGCCACTTCGACGAGCCGTTGTTTGCGCCCCTCCATCTCAGCGGTGACCAGTTCCTCCACGACCTCCGATGCTCGTTCCCGAATGATCTCTTCCTTGAACGTGTCATATCCTTGATCCGCCACGGTCCGCTCACGAATCACAGCAAGTTCGACTTTGACGCGCTTCACATCTTTCATCAAGACCGCGAACACTTCCTTTCGCCCTTCATCGAACAGCTTCTGCTCCATCTCATCGAGGATGACGGCCGGATCGACCGCTTCATCCCCTACCGTTTCATCCCCCCAATTGAGTCGATCATAGGTCCGACGCTTATCGGGATCGCCGACGACCTCGTAGGCGGCATTGATCTCACGGATCTTGGGTTCGGCGTGAGGGCTATTGGGGTTGCGATCGGGATGGTGTTGAAAGACCAGCTTCCGGTAGGCCTTCTTGATCGCGTCGTCGGATGCATCGCGCGAGACTCCCAGCACCCGGTAGAAGTCGATTCGTGCCATGGCGGCGACTATACCATGCACCTTTCAGCCCTGCACCTTGACACCCACCCGTAAGCTCCGTAGCCTGGCGCGACTTCAATGCATCAGACACGCAGCATGATGCGAGGGGAAACGTCCGTCTTCTCCCCCCAAACACTTACTTGATGCAGACCCAAACTAGAACAACAGGCTCGTGGCGCGACGGCGTAACGCGTTACCAATGGCTGGTCCTATGTGTCGCATGGCTTGGCTGGGTATTCGATGCCATGGATGCCACGATCTACGCGATCGTCCTCCACCCGGCACTGCATGATTTGCTGCAGTCCCCCGGTGGAACCGTCTCATCTGAGCAAGTCGGCTGGTACGGGGGGATCATCTTCTCCATCTTTCTCATCGGCTGGGCCATCGGTGGGATTTGCTTCGGCGTGGTCGCGGACCATCTCGGTCGCACGAAGACTCTTATCATTACAATTCTGATCTATGCGATCTTCACCGGTCTCGCCGCCCTGTCGCAGGACTGGTGGCACCTGGCGATCTACCGCTTTCTCACGGCTCTGGGAATTGGAGGGGAATGGGCCGCTGGGGCGGCACTCGTTGCGGAAACCTGGCCGGAAGAGAAACGGGCGAAAGCTGCCGGCATACTGCAGTCGGCCTGGGCGGTTGGATTTTTCCTTGCCGCGTCGTTCAATTTACTTTTGAAGGGCTATGGGTGGCGGGTGATGTTTGTGATCGGCGTACTTCCCGCCTTTGTCTCGTTGCTGGTCCGCTGGCATGTGAAAGAGCCTGACCGGTGGACCAGGGCCCATGACCGGAGCACGACAATCAACCCCACACATATGACCGATATCTTTCATCCTCCCTTACGGCGGTCAACGGTCGTAGGATCCGCGCTGGCGTTCGTCGCCGTCTTTGGTTTGTGGGGAGCCACAAACTGGGCACCTACTCTCATACGCGAGTTACCGGACCTCAAAGGCTCCGATGCCGCGACCCTGTCGGCCTCCGTTAGTTATGCCATCATGGCACTCAACGGGGGAGCCCTCTTCGGCTATCTGGGATTTGGACCGCTGGCGGATCGATTTGGAAGGCGCGCGGTGTTTGCTTTTATGTGTCTCGGGAGCCTCGTGATGCTGCCAATCGCCTATCTGGTGCCGACAACCTATGCCGGCGTCTTGATATTGTTGCCTCTGCTGGGATTTTTCAACAACGGCATTTTCAGTGGATTTCCGATCTATCTCCCCGAACTCTATCCCACCAGGCTGCGCACAACCGGCGCCGGATTCTGCTTCAATGCCGGACGTGTGCTGGCATCTGCCTCACCATTTCTCACCGGTTGGCTGGTGATGGAACTTGGCAGTTTTGGAAAGGCTGCAAGCACGGTGGCATTAATTTATCTGGTCGGATTGGTGGTCCTACTTTTTGCCCAGGAGACGAAGGGGAAACCGCTGCCGGAATAATGCTTTGGAATCAATGCAAACACACTACCCCTTGACATCCCACCAAAGCAGCTTATGTTGTAATCATGACACACACACCAACACCCAAAGCCCTAAGCCACGACGAAAAGAAAGCTGCCGACGCGGCTTTCACAGGGCACCCATTCAATGAGGCGTGGTCTGCTTCAGCCCGAGCAATCTACGACGGAATTGTGAGGGCCTTACCTCGTACAGACGTTGCAATCCCCTCCCTTTCCAATGCCGAACAACCTCTGGAAGCTCCGTCTACGCTGAGCGAATCTGTCGAACCTCAAGAACCGCTCGCACAAGAACAGAGCACTGAGCAGGAGTTGTTGGAGAGGGCTACGATGCCTGCGGCTACTCGTGACCGGGAAGCGGCGATCCAA
>DATEPD010000450.1:0-2683 GCA_035273365.1 Nitrospiraceae bacterium
CTATAAGAGCTGAGCGGATCGTGCTGAAAGACAGGCAGCTCATCTGAGCCACTAGGTCGACCTCCACATGATTGTCATGCGGGCGTGTTAGCTCCGGTCCGTTTTTTGTCCTACTGTATGGCCTGCGTCGGTCTGTCCCCACCATAAGCAGTATTGAGGCATGGGGGTGAATCTCCGTAAAGTCCAAGACATGGATGAGGGACGGCATGTCAGGATCCTGTTCGCTGAGCAACGAAATAGCCGTCCTTCCCAATCGCGGGTCAGTCGTGAACCGTACATCGCCGAGGACGAAGTCTTCGTAACATGGCTCAGTTTGGGTCTTCTCACTTTCTCTCTTCTATTCTTTCTCACCAGCTAGCATACATGCGGCAGATGCATCTGAAGGGTGACTCATTCCGCTGGCTGCTGCTTATCCCAGCTTTCGTGTTGTCCGCCTGCGAAACCGTTCAAACTGCTCGGGTGCTAGAAAAAGATGCTCAATCTGACGAGGTCCGAAAAGAGACACTGTCCGGCGTGCCCCTGCCTCCGGGCTGTTCACAAACCTCCCTCACCAAGCCCACTGGAAAAAAAGATCTGACCATCTCGTACCAGGAGCCGACCACCGATGAAAAGGGAGCCCCCCTCAACGAGCTGGCGTATACGACCGTTTATCTGAGTTCGGGAGAAGACTCGGCACAGGCCATTCGTGTCTGGACCAATGACCCGCATGGCGGAGCGAAAGTCACAATTCACCATGTCGTTCCTCCAGCGGAAAAATTTTCTCTGTGCGTGACTGCGACGAACTGGTCGAGAGTGGAATCTCCGCCGCAAACCGGACAAACACCTGTTCCGTGAAACATAGCTGAACGTCTGTAATTCTCTGTTCTCCCATCATGGCTCTCAGTAACCCTTCACGTCGCACAAATCATCAAGGTCGGCTCTGATGATCCGAGACGGTGACAAGTGTCTCGTGCTGCATGGTGGCCGATGGATTGTGCGTCTAACGGTTTAGAGTGCGGTTATTTGCTAGATTTCAATTTACTGCGAATACGCTCTGCTGCAAGTTCTGCTTCGGCCACGACGGCCTCTTCTGACACTCCCAGCAGCCGACCTTGTTCTTTAAGCATCCGCCCGTTCACAAATACATAATCGACGTTTGGTGGTTGACCGTTGAAAACAATCTGGCTCACCCAATCCCATTTCGGAGCAAAATTAACACCACGTGGATCGAGAACGATGATATCGGCCTTCTTGCCTGGAGTGAGACTGCCGATTGATTGGTCCAGACCTAAAACCTCTGCTCCTCCCAGCGTCGCCATTCTCAGCACATCTAGGACGGTAGGAAAGGTCGTAGCCTGCAGAGTCCTTGCCCGTTGGAGTCCGACGGCCGCCCGCATGTTCGAAAACATATCACTCGTATCGTTTGTTCCTCCGTCGAGACCAAGCCCCACCGTGATGCCAGCGTTGTGGAGGTCGGGTAGCCGGATAATGCCGGAAGCCAGCCGCATATTGCTCAGTGGACAATGAGCGATACGAACACCGTTTTGAGCAAGAAGGCCAATTTCCTCATCGGTCAAGTGAATGGCATGGTTCACAAGAAGATTAGACTTAAGCCCGAGCGCCCCTGTCTGAGCGAGGATCCCTACAGGATCGTCCTGTCGCTGTTGGATATGCTCAAGGAGATGGACGTTCAGCGTGACATCTAATTCTTGAGCCAGAGCAACCATGTCTGCGAGGTGGTCGGCGCTCTGCTTGCGTGTACCTCCCGTCAGCTGGAAGGTGGCGAGTGGATTGGGGTCGATGAGGTCCACCTTCATGGCTTTGATCGTGTCCCGCCCTTCTTTTCGCTGGCTGTAAGCGAACACGTACCGAAGTCCGGAATCATTTAAGGCGCGAATATTTGATTTCGCGAGATCGGGTGGAAACAGGTGAGCCCAATCGACGACGGTTGTCACGCCAGTTTTGATGAGATCAACCGTTGAAAGTCGAACCGCGGCATAAATGTCTGTCTCCGTGAAGCTCAGTCGAACAGGTAGATTGCATTTATCCAACCAACCGAGAACGTCGTCATCCGAACACCCGCCCCGGAATACGGATTGATAGAGGTGGTTATGAACATCGACAAAACCCGGCAGCACGATCTTTCCATTAGCTTTCACGATCGTGGCATCAGGAGCGGTCAATCCCTGCCCCACCGCCACAATGGTATCTCCCTCCATTAAAATATCGGCCTCTGAAAGGGTCCCCAGGGGTCCAGTTCCTAGACTTCGATCCATCGTGATTATCAGAGAGGCGTTCTGAAGGAGAATCTTTGATGGACCATCTGAGCGGTTCACGGCTGAATCTCTACTCAGCGTTGTCTCTGCGGAGAAAAGGACGAGGCCTGATAAGAGAGCAACCCGGACCAGCCGGATGGATACAAGGCGCACGAGATTCCTCATCTTTCTAGGACTGTCTGACGACTTGCTTCAACCTACACGCGGCCTAAGCACGAGGCAATGTGTACTTTCGAGAGTCGAGGCGGTGACTATGTGATCTGGATGCAGGGCTCGGAGGCACCGTTGCTTAACGTAGCGCCTATGCCTACAATCACGGCCTTTGCTACGTCGCAACTCGCCAGCGGAGGGGGACCGTGATACGAGACGTAACCATGTTCTTGTCTCTGGTGTTGTTTGTTGCATCGCCGGTACAAGCGGAAACTGAT
>DATEPD010000451.1:0-12780 GCA_035273365.1 Nitrospiraceae bacterium
GCAGTTCTATTTCCGGACGACGGATGTGACGGGGGTGATGGCGTTGAATCCGGGGGTGGAGATGGTGATGCCGGGGGACAATGTGAGTGTGACGGGGGAGTTGATCAGTCCGATCGCGATGGATCAGGGGTTGCGGTTCGCAGTGCGCGAGGGCGGCAAGACCGTCGGCTCCGGCGTCGTCACCGAAATTCTGGCGTAATGATCGGCCGATGAATAGAGGAATGAATGGTTAAGGTTGAACAAAGAATCAGGATTCGTTTGCGAGGGTTTGATTACCGTGTGTTAGACCAATCGGTGGCGGAAATCGTTGAGACCGTCCGCCGGAGCGGGGCAAAAATTGTCGGGCCGATTCCACTTCCTACGCGCATCGAGAGGTTTACGGTGCAGAGCGCGACGCACGCAGACAAGAAGGCTCGTGAGCAATTCGAAATTAGGACGCACAAGCGTTTGATGGACATCATGGACGCAACTCCTGAAACCATGGATTCCCTGATGAAGTTAAACTTGGCCGCTGGCGTGGATGTCGAGATTAAGCTCTAAGAGTAGACGACTGACAAGGAACGTGACGCATGACGAATGGGTTGTTGGGTAAGAAACTGGGAATGACCCAGATATTTGACGAGACGCGCTTTACGCCTGTGACTGTCATTGAGGCAGGTCCTTGCCGTGTGGTCACGATCAAGACCAAAGAGCGGGATGGATATGAATCCGTCCAATTGTCGTTCGGCGAGGTGAAAGAACGCAAGTTGTCCAAGGCTGAACTGGGACATCTGAAGAAGACGGAAGCTCCAGCCGCCCGTGTCCTCAGGGAGTTTCAAAAGGTTGGCGATGTGACGGTAGGGCAATCCATCAAGGTTGATATCTTTAAAAAGGGTGACTGGGTGGATGTCATCGGTGTTTCTAAGGGAAAGGGATATCAGGGAGTTGTGAAGCGGCATCATTATGCCGGGGGTCCTGAATCTCACGGGTCCATGTTCCATCGTCACCCCGGCTCGATGGGCGCCAGTTCATATCCTTCTCGTGTTTGGAAAGGGAAAACCTTGCCCGGACACATGGGGGCCAAGCGTATTACAGCACAACGATTGAAAGTTGTTGAATCCAGACCCGATGAGAACTTGCTCTTTGTGCGAGGGTCCATACCCGGCGCAGCAAATGGACTTATCGTGGTGAGGAAGTCGAAGAAGGGGTAGGGCATGCCCACGGTTGATGTCGTTGATTTGAAGAAGCAGAAGGTCGGGTCCGTCGATCTTCCTGAGGAAGTGTTCGGCTGTAAGCTACACTCAGCCTTAGTCCATGAAGCGGTGGTGATGCAGCGTGCCTGTGAGCGTCAGGGGACGGCATCCACCTTGCGGCGAGGAGAAGTCGCTGGGTCCGGGAAAAAGCCGTGGAAGCAGAAGCATACTGGGCGGGCACGGGCAGGATCGATCCGCTCTCCTGTATGGCGTCATGGCGGATCGGTGTTTGGGCCGAAGCCGCGTGATTATTCCTACAGTATGCCGAAAAAAAAATATCGTGCTGCGCTTCAATGCGCGCTTTCGGCAAAGTTGGCCGACGGACAAGTGGTGGTGGTGTCGAATCTGTCGTTGGACCATCCAAAGACGAAATTGTTGGCCCAAGCGTTGACTCACTTGGGTGCCGGAGCGTATGCCTTGATTGTGGCAGGCGCCGGACATTCCGGATTGGCTCAAGCTGCGGGCAATCTCCCGAATGTGTGTGTGGTAGGGCCTGAAGGATTGAACGTTTACGACATTGTTCGAGCTGAATTGATCGTGATTCTTGAGCGTGAGTTGCCGCGGGTGAAGGAGGTCTGGGCATGAAGTCGGGTCTCCATAGCATTCTGTTGCAGCCGTTGCTGACGGAAAAGATCACGGCGATGCGGGAAAGCAACAATACTGTGGGTTTCCTCGTTCACCCGGATGCGAATCGCGTCCAGATTAAGCGGGCAGTCGAATCGTTATTAAAGGTGAAGGTCGAGCGAGTGAATGTGATGAATGTTCGCGGGAAGGTGAAGCGCTTGGGGCGTTTCTCCGGTAAGCGGTCGGATTGGAAGAAGGCCTTCGTCAAGCTCAAGGAAGGCGAAAAGCTGGAGCTCTACGAAAGCGCTTAGCGAGATATTGCACCGGGCAATAACTCGGTGTGCTGGAAGGACGACTGCGGTATGGGAATTAGAGCATATAAGCCAAGGACACCAGGCCGTCGCGGGATGACTGCGGTGACGACAGAAGAGCTGGCGAAGAAGCGGCCGGAGAAATCGCTCACGTCATTTCGCCGCAGCACTGGAGCCAGGAACAACGAAGGGCGAACGACGGTACGTTTCCGTGGGGGCGGGCATAAACGGCTCTATCGAAAAATTGATTTCCGCCGAGACAAAGCTGGAATTCCAGGGACCATTGCCGCGCTCGAATACGATCCCAATCGATCGGCTCGGATTGCTTTGGTGCACTATAAAGATGGCGAGAAGCGTTATATCTTAGCCCCAGTTGGCTTGAAAGTCGGGGATATGGTGCAATCGGGGGTTGGTTCGGAGGTTCGTATTGGGAATGCATTGCCCCTGGCCAGTATGCCATTGGGAACTACCATTCATAATATTGAGCTGAAACCTGGGAAAGGCGGACAGCTGATTCGTAGTGCGGGAGGCGCGGCTCAGGTGATGGGGCGTGACGGTGAATATGTGCAGGTGCGGCTCAGGTCCGGTGAAATGCGAAGAATCCTGTCAACCTGTATGGCAACCGTCGGCCAGGTTGGGAATATGGATCATGAGAATATTAATGTTGGGAAGGCAGGTCGAACGCGATGGTTAGGCCGACGCCCGAATGTGCGCGGTGTTGTGATGAATCCAGTCGACCACCCGCATGGTGGTGGCGAAGGAAAGTCTGGACAGGGTAATCCCCATCCGGTTTCTCCATGGGGCCTTCCAACCAAGGGTTACAAGACCCGGAACAACAAGTCGACGGACAAGTTCATTATTTCCCGCCGCAAGTAGGAGAACGCGATGCCGAGGTCAGTCAGTAAAGGTGCATTCGTTGATGATCATCTGCTTCAGAAGGTGGAGCGAATGAATCAGAACAAGGATCGAAAGATCATTAAGACGTGGTCGCGGCGATCCACCGTCATTCCAGATATGATCGGACACACGTTCGCGGTGCATAACGGCAAGAAGTTCATTCCGGTCTTCGTAACGGAAAACATGGTTGGACACAAACTTGGAGAGTTTGCCCCAACCAGGTTCTTTAAGGGGCATGGGCACGCCAGGACAGAGAAGGCGGTCGCTCTCAAGTAGGGATTGGTAACGGTTTCGGTATATTCGATTGGATGGGACGGTTATGGCTGAAGCGCGAGCAGTTCTGCGGTTTGTACGTGTCTCTCCAAGGAAAGCCCGCCCGGTGATCGACTTGATCCGGGGGCAGCAAGTTCCAATGGCCTTGGCATTGCTCAGAAATTTGCCGCGTCAGGCGTCGAAGGTGATCGAAAAGATTTTGCGGTCCGCCGTGGCAAATGCTGAGCAAAAAGAGATGGGCGATAGTGAATCGATGGTGGTGTCGAAGGCATTTGTGGATTGCGGGCCGACGTTGAAACGTTTTCGGTCTCGATCACAGGGGCGCGCGAATGCGATTCACAAGCGTATGAGTCACATTACAGTCGTCGTGTCGGCGACGAGCATGAAGGAAAAGAAGTAAATAGAGACGGCAACAGAACGGACTTATTTCCTGTTTGAGTGAGGCATAAGAAGTTATGGGGCACAAGACACATCCGATTGGGTACCGGCTAGGATACAACGTGACCTGGAGCTCTCGGTGGTATGCCAGCAAGGATTATGCAAAGCTGCTCCATCAGGATATTAAGATTCGCAAGATGGTCAAACAGCGGCTCTTTCATGCAGGTGTAGCCAAGGTTGAAATCGAAAGGTCTGGAGATCAGACGCGTGTGATCATTCACACCGCGCGCCCAGGTATCATCATCGGTCGTAAGGGAGCTGAGGTCGATAAGCTCAAGGCGGAGTTAGAGAAGAGCTACGCCGGTCAGGTCTACATTACGGTGAAGGAAATCAAGAAGCCGGAGCTGGATGCCCAGTTGGTGTGTGAAAACGTCGCGACCCAGTTGGAAAAACGAGTGGCATTCCGGCGAGCCATGAAGCGAAGTGTGCAGTCCGCACTTCGTCTTGGAGCCCAGGGTATCAAGATTATGGTCGGGGGCCGTCTTGGCGGCGCGGAGATCGCGCGCTCAGAGTGGTACCGCGAAGGCCGCGTGCCGCTCCATACGCTTCGTGCGGACATCGACTATGGATTTGCCGAAGCCCATACAACGATGGGCCAGATCGGGATCAAGACCTGGATATATAAGGGAGAAGTCCTTCCGTTGCCGCCTCTCAATAAAGAATCAGTGTTTGACCGCAGACTTGGGTAATTGAAGAGGATATTGTGTTAGCACCAAAGAAAGTGAAGTTCCGTAAAATGATGAAGGGGCGTATGACTGGGAAGGCCTACCGAGGTAGCCAGATTACCCTCGGAGAATTTGGGCTTAAAGCACTTGAGCCGGGCTGGATCACCAGTCGACAGATTGAGGCGGCACGGATCGCGATCACTCGGTGTGTGAAGCGCGGTGGCCAAGTATGGACGAGAATATTCCCTGATAAACCGATTACCAAGAAGCCGGCTGAGACTCGAATGGGTAAAGGGAAGGGCAATCCGGAGTACTGGGTCGCCGTCGTCAAGCCCGGCCGTATTCTTTATGAGATGGATGGCGTGACGCCGGATGTGGCCAAAGAGGCCTTCCGTTTGGCTTCGCATAAGTTACCCATCGCCACGAAGTGTGTCATTCGCGGTGAGTTTTAGCTTTTTTATGCCGGATGCACGGGCCAGGAGAGCGCGGTCATGGATTTAAAGGAATTGCGGCAACTCACGGGGCCTGAGCTGGCGGAGAAGATCCAGCAGCTCACGCAGGAACTCTTCAATTTTCGTTTTCAGCTGGGAACTGGACGGTTGGAAAACCCCATGCAAGTTCGAAAGACGAAGCGAGCCATTGCCAGGGTAAAAACAATTCAGCGTGAGCTCGCACAGGCCGAACCACATTCTACTGCGGCGAAAGGGGCTTGAGGATGGGAGAGTCGGTCAATGCACGGCGTGAATGGGTTGGGCGCGTGGTCAGCAATAAGATGAATAAGACTGTGGTCGTTGAGATTGAACGTTCGGTGATTCACCCGCTTTATCGGAAAGTCCTTCGACGGGTGACAAAATTCAAGGCCCACGATGAGGATAACGCCTGCAAAATCGGCGACCGTGTGCGTATGGTCGAGACCAGGCCGATCAGTAAAGATAAGCATATGCGAATCGTCGAGGTCGTGGAAAAGGGACGGGGTGAGTAGGTCGAGATCGTGCGAAGGGTAGAGGAAACGCCGGGACTATGATTCAAAGCTATACATACATGGATGTGGCCGATAACTCCGGTGCCAAGCAGGCCATGTGTTTTCACGTCCTTGGTGGAACCAGGCGTCGCTATGCTTCGCTCGGAGATATTGTCGTTGTAGCTGTCAAAGAAGCCATTCCTGCGGCAACGGTCAAGAAGGGCGATGTGAGCCGTGCGGTGGTCGTGAGGACTACCAAGGAGGTGCGTCGCGAAGATGGCTCCTACATCAAGTTTGATCGGAATGCCTGTGTATTGATCAATAAGGATGGAGATCCCGTTGGGACTCGTATTTTCGGGCCAATTGCGCGTGAGCTCCGGTGGAAGAAGTTTATGAAGATTATTTCCCTCGCGCCGGAAGTGTTGTAGCGAGGGCGGAGATGCGGGATGAATAAACAGGCGTTGAAGAAAAATCGAATTCGTAAGGGTGATGTGGTGGTCGTGATCGCCGGGCGCGATCGCGGCAAGTCTGGGAAAGTGCTTTCGGTTGATCCTGGGGTGGGGAAGGTTGTGGTCGAAAAGTTGAATATGATCAAGCGTCACACCAAGCCGAATCAGAAAGTCAAGCAAGGTGGCATTCTCGAACGAGAAGCGCCATTTGCGATTTCAAATGTGATGTATTTGTGCCCTGTGACGCAGAAGCCGACTCGGTTGGGCGTGCGGATGCTTGATGATGGCCGACGAGTCCGGTTCAGCAAAAAATCGAACGACACAGTCGAGTAGGAGCGAGGACGCCAGATGGCGAAAGTTGAATCAGGAAAAGGAAGTAAGACGTCGGAGCGGCGACCGCCCAAGAAAAAAGAAGGAGCGTCTGTATCGCAGGCGAAGGACCAAGGCAGCGAAGAGTCCAAGTTCAATCCACGCATGCGAGAGGCCTACTTACAGAAGGTAGTGCCCGCGCTTATGAAAGAGTTCGGCTACAAAAACATCATGCAGGTTCCGAAGCTTGAGCGGATTGTGCTGAACGTGGGGATGGGGGAAGCCATTCAGAATGTGAAACTGTTGGAGAGTGCCGCTGGGGAATTGGGTGTGATTACGGGTCAGAAGCCGCTGATTACCAAAGCGAAGAAGGCCATCGCGACCTTCAAGTTACGCCAAGGGATGCCGATCGGCACAAAAGTCACGTTGCGAAGTCGCAGGATGTGGGAATTCTTCGATCGTCTCGTGACATTATCGTTGCCACGGATTCGTGACTTCCGCGGTGTTTCGCCGAAGTCGTTCGATGGCAGGGGCAATTACACGCTTGGACTCAAAGAACAGCTCATATTCCCTGAAATTAAGTACGACGAGGTTGCCTCGATCCATGGGATGGATGTCACGATCGTCACGACAGCCAAGACTAATGATGAGGGTCGGGCGTTGTTGAAGCATTTGGGAATGCCATTCCGGGCGTAATATCACGAGAAGGAGCTATAGGTGTCGAGATTAGCACTCAGGAATAAATCGGCCGTCAAGGCAAAGTTTCCGGTCCGAGACTATCACCGGTGCGAGATCTGCGGGCGTGTGCGAGGGTTCTTGCGCCGGTTTCGCATGTGCAGAATTTGTTTTCGGTTATTGAGCCTGAAGGGTGAGATCCCGGGGGTTCGGAAGTCGAGTTGGTAGATGATCCGTTTCCCTGGTGACGAGCCTGGTAATTCACACCTGGTCACACGGAGAACGTTGGTGAAAGGGTTGGTATGGTTACAGATCCCATTAGCGACCTCATAGTACGATTGCAAAACGGGCTTCGCCGAAGACATGATGTCGTGAGCGTTCCGGCCTCCAGTCTCAGGCGTGAGATCCTTAGGATTCTTCAGAACGAAGGATACATACAAGGCGTCCAGACGGATGTCGCGGATGGACATCCTGTTCTGAAAGTACAGTTACGCTATATGGAAGAAGGGCAACCCATGGTCACCGGCATGCAGCGGGTCAGCAAGCCGGGTCGCCGTGTGTATGTTGGGCTCAAAGACATCCCGCGAGTCAAGAACGGCATTGGCGTGGCGATCTTGTCTACCTCGAAGGGGTTGATGACGGATCAGGATTCTCGCCGTGCTGGACTGGGTGGAGAAGTGCTGTGTTCGGTATGGTAATGGGTCGAGTGAACTGGTTGATCGTCGCAGCTGCTAGAGGGATGAAGTATCGATGTCACGCATAGGAAAAAAACCAATCCAGATTCCAGCGGGAGTGGATGTCAAAGTCGCCGGGCCGATCGTGTCGGTGAAGGGCCCGCTGGGGAAGCTCGATTGGTCGTTGTCCACAGGTCTCGGGGTTTCAGTTGCGAATGGACAGCTTGTGGTGAGCCGGTCAAATGAGGACCGGGAAGTCCGTGCATTGCACGGATTGGCTCGCGCTGAGCTGAGTAACATTATTCAGGGTGTGACGAAGGGCTACGAACGTAACTTGGAAATCACCGGGGTTGGCTACAAGGTGGCCGTGCAGGGTCGGACGATGAGCTTCAATGTGGGCTATATCAATCCGGTCACCTATCCGATTCCAGTTGGAATCGACGTGAAAGTGGACAAGCAAACGCTGATCAATGTGAAGGGTGCAGACAAGCGATTGGTGGGGCAAGTTGCGGCGAACTTGCGAGCGATCAAGCCTCCCGATGTCTATAAGCAGAAGGGCGTTCGCTATGTCGGGGAAGTGCTGCGTAAGAAAGCCGGAAAGACAGGGAAGTAGGGTAATCTATGAATGCCGCAGATAAAGCAAGCCAGTTAGCCAGGCGGAAACAGCGGGTACGAAAGCGAGTCTTTGGAACAGCCGAGCGTCCACGCCTCAACGTGTTTCGCAGTCGTTCTCATATTTATGCTCAGATCGTTGACGATCTCAAAGGAACCACATTGGTTGCCGCCTCCTCCCTGGATAAGTCTCTGCGCACATCAGTAAAATCCACCGGAAGCATCGATGGCGCAAAGGCTGTTGGAAAGTTGTTAGCTGAACGAGCGAAGGCCGCCAAGGTGCAAGCTGTGGTGTTTGACCGTGGTGGTCGGATGTATCACGGACGCGTCAAAGCGTTGGCTGAGGCATCGCGTGAGGGCGGTCTGCGCTTCTAGATCGTGCCTCGATTCTGCCCCGGTGCGGGAGCGAGGGGAATAAAGAGGAGATATCTTAGGTGCGAGTTAATCCAGATGAACTAAGCCTAAAAGACAAGGTTGTCTTCATTAACCGCGTGGCGAAGGTCGTGAAGGGTGGAAAGCGCTTCAACTTTTGTGCGCTGGTTGTTGTTGGAGATGGACAGGGGTGGGTCGGGATCGGAAAAGGGAAGGCCGCCGAAGTGCCTGTCGCAATCTCGAAGGCGGTTGAACAGGCGAAGAAAAACTTGGTACATGTCGCCCTCACCTCTGGAACGATTGCGCACGAGGTACATGGGTTATTTGGGGCCGAGCACGTCCTCCTGAAGCCTGCGCAGAAGGGAGCCGGAATTATTGCCGGAGGTGCCGTACGAGCGGTGGTCGAAGTTGCCGGCGTTCATAATGTTATTGCGAAGACATTAGGTCGTGGAAACCCCTTTAATACGGTTCGCGCCACGCTCAACGGTCTCTGTCAACTTCGCAATGCTGAAGACGTGCTCAAAATGCGCCGTAGTGAGGTAGACGGCGCACAGAATAGGGTGAGTGCCTAATGCCTGCAGCAAAGACCGTCAAAGCCGGCTCCAAGGGGTTCATTATCACCTTGCGACGAAGCCCTATTGGCACACCGCAAACGCATCGGCGTGTCTTGAGTGGTCTTGGTTTGAGGAAAATCAGACAAACAGTTACTCGTCCCGATACTCCACAAGTCAGAGGGTTGATTGGCAAAGTCGGGTATCTATTGGAAGTGCAGCCACAATGAATTTACATGAGCTCGGTCCTGCAAAAGGATCCAGGAAACGACGTAAGCGTATCGGCCGTGGTCCCGGTTCAGGACATGGGAAAACATCGGGAAAGGGCCATAAGGGTTTGTTAGCCAGATCGGGCGGGCGGAGCCGACAGGCCGGTGGATTCGAAGGTGGTCAGATGTCCCTGATCCGTCGAGTACCGAAGCATGGCTTTACAAACGTATTTCGTAAGGAGTACTCGATTGTCAACTTGAAAAGCCTTGGTGACATGATCGTGTCCGGTACCATCACACCCCAGGCGCTGGTCGATGTCGGCTTGGTCAAGCGCAAGTCGTTGCCGATCAAGATTCTTGGAAGCGGAGACCTCACAAAGGCGATTGTTGTGCAGGCGCACAAGTTCAGTAAGTCTGCAGAGGCAAAGATTCGAGCAGCTGGAGGGAGAGTCGAGGTCATTCCCGGTGTTTGAGAGACTCCTGACCAGTTTTCAGAATATTTTAAAAATCCCTGAGCTGCGTTCCCGCATCCTCTTTACTGTGGGGATGTTGGTGGTATATCGGATCGGGGCTCATATTCCCACGCCTGGGATCAATGGCGATGCCCTCTCGGAGTTTCTCCAAAAACAAGGCGGCGCGCTGCTCGGTTTTTTGGATATTTTTTCAGGCGGATCGCTCTCTCGGTTGACGATCTTAGCGCTGGGTATCATGCCCTACATCAGCGCTTCGATTATTCTTCAGTTGCTGACCGTGGTTGTTCCACACCTCACAAAGTTAGCGAAAGAAGGCGAACGCGGCCGAAAAAAGATTATTCAGTACACGCGGTTCGGAACGATTGGCATTGCAGTGATTCAGGGCTTCGGAATTGCCATCGGTCTCGAACAGATGAATAACGGTGCCTTCGTAATGAGCGGTGGGTGGGGGTTCCGTCTGATGACGGTCATCACCTTAACGGCCGGCACCGGCTTCTTGATGTGGCTCGGTGAACAGATTACCGAACGAGGCATAGGGAACGGCATTTCCCTGATTATTTTTGCGGGAATCGTCGCGCGCTTACCTTCCGCTGTAGCTCAGACATTTGATTTGTACACGATCGGGCAACTCAGCATTATCCTGTTGGTCGCCCTTGCCATACTTATGGTCGTAGTGGTGGCCGCGATTGTCTTTCTAGAAAGTGGGCGGCGAAAAGTACCGGTTCAGTATGCGAAGCGGGTCATCGGACGCCGAGTGTTCGGTGGGCAGAGCACGCATATTCCCCTGAAGATTAACACAGCTGGGGTCATTCCTCCGATTTTTGCGTCGTCAATTATCGCCTTTCCTGCAACGATTGCCGGATTTTTTGAAACACCATGGGTGAAGGACTTCGGGGCACAACTCGCGCCGGGATCGCTGCTCTATACACTGATGTATGTGGGCCTTATTCTGTTTTTCTGTTTCTTTTATACCGCTGTGGTCTTGAACCCTGTGGACATGGCGGACAATATGAAGAAGTATGGTGGATTTATCCCGGGGATTCGCCCCGGAACACGGACTTCCGACTATATCTATAAGGTCCTGACACGAATCACGTTTGCCGGATCGATTTATCTCGCGATCGTCTGTGTGATCCCGGAGTTCTTGATCTATAAACTGAATGTGCCTTTCTATTTCGGTGGTACCTCGCTGCTGATTGTAATCGGTGTCGGCCTCGATACTGCCCAGCAGATTGAGTCTCACATGTTGATGCGGAATTATGAAGGGTTTCTCGGTAAGGGCATGGCGCCTCTACGTGGACGGAGTGGGTGAGGGGCATTTATGCGTGTCGTATTTCTCGGCGCACCAGGAGTGGGCAAGGGGACTCAGGCTGACCGTATTGCGGCGGAATATCAGGTGGCAAAGATCTCAACCGGTGATCTCCTCCGAGAAGCGGTTCGCAATCAGACCATGCTGGGTCTCGAAGCCAAGAGCTACATGGATCAGGGGAAGCTCGTCCCTGATGCCGTGGTAATCGGTCTGGTGAAGGAGAAGTTAACTGATCCCAGCTGCGCGAAGGGATTTGTTCTGGACGGGTTTCCCAGGACTGTGCCGCAGGCGGAAGCATTGGGGGTTGCCTTAGCCTCTAAGGGGATTGCGCTGGGCCGTGTCGTGAATTTTCAAGTCTCACGAGAGGATATTGTGAGGCGACTGAGCGGACGTCGAAGTTGCTCGAAATGCCAAGCGACTTTCCATGTAGACTTTGCGCCGCCCAAGGTGGATGGGATTTGCGATCGATGCGGAGAGCCGCTTGTGCAGCGTAGCGATGACCGTCGCGATGCGATCGAGATGCGATTGAAAGTATATGACGAGCAAACTGCACCGCTTGTGCGGTATTACCAAGAGCGTAGGCTGCTGTTCCAGCTGGATGGTTCAGGGGCAGTGGATGTCGTTTTCCAGCATCTTTCGAAGGAGCTGGCACCGTACCGGGTGGCATGATCATTCTCAAGACGCCTGACGAGATTGCGTTGATGGCTCAGGCATCAAGAGTCGTGGCAGAGACACTCAAGGTTTTGCAGAAGGCCGTCAGACCTGGTATCACGACCGATGAGCTGGACCGTTTAGCCGAGGATGAGATTCGGTCGCGTGGCGCGCGACCGGCATTTAAAGGGTATCGGAGTTACCCAAAAACACTCTGTGCCTCGGTGAATGATCAGGTTGTCCACGGGATTCCCTCCAAGCGAGTACTGAAGGAGGGGGATATTATCGGGCTTGACCTGGGGGCGATCGTCGGCGGGTTTTACGGAGATTCGGCAGTTACGGTCTCAGTGGGGAAGACTACCGAGCGGATTGCCCGTTTGGTGCAAGTGACCGAAGAGGCCATGTATCTCGGAATCGAGCAAGCAGTGCCGGGTCATCGGTTGTCAGATATTTCGCATGCGGTTCAACATCATGTGGAGGCTGCCGGCTATTCGGTTGTGACGGAGTTCGTCGGCCATGGGATTGGCCGACAGTTACATGAGGAACCGCAGGTGCCGAATTATGGGAAGCCTGGGCAGGGCCCCCGATTGCAGGCAGGAATGGTCCTTGCGATCGAACCGATGGTGAATATGGGTGGCGCTGCCGTCAAGATTCTTGGGGATCGATGGACGGCCGTGACGGTGGACGGGAGCCTCTCGGCGCATTTTGAACATACGATTGCGATTGAGCCGAGCGGGCCTCCCCGTATTTTGAGTAAGCTCTGAGGAGTCGGGGTATGATCGTGCCGTTCGGGGAGAAGGGATAGAGGTACGTGCCGAAAGAAGATGTGATCGAAATTCAAGGCACAGTGAACGAAACCTTACCGAATGCGATGTTTCGTGTGTCCCTGGACAATGGTCATAAGATTCTTGCACACATTTCCGGGAAAATGCGCATGCACTTTATCCGTATTCTTCCCGGCGATAAGGTGACTGTGGAACTGTCGCCGTACGATCTGACACGCGGGCGGATCACCTATCGGTTCAAATAGGAGTGCGAAAGGGATATGAAAGTGAGATCATCCGTCAAGCCGATTTGTGCCAAATGTAAGGTAGTCCGGCGCAAGGGCGTGGTGCGAATTCTCTGCGAGAATCCTCGCCACAAACAGCGCCAGGG
>DATEPD010000452.1:0-10268 GCA_035273365.1 Nitrospiraceae bacterium
GTTGTTCGGTGGGACCGGGGGCGTGGCGGCGCAGATCGTGGCGCGCATGTCCAACCTGTGTGATGTGGTCTGGAACAACGAGAGCAAGGACTGTTTACATGTGATCCCCTACTAAGGGGATTGGTCGACTCCGGCGTCTAAAGCGCCATCCACGGGCGATCCTACCTGAGTGTAGGGTCGCCCGTGCTGTTTTGAAGGTCGAGAAGGCCGTGACCTCAGGCCAGGCGATTAGCCATACAGTGTCGCATGCACTTATGCAGCCCGACGATCTCGACTGAGGTCTGCGTGACTGCCTCTTTCGGCTCAATCGACTTTGTCGCTCGGTGCCTAGGGTAATCCCTTCGTATTGGAGTACGATCCAAATACAGACAAATAGAGTCACCAACAGACCGGTCACGATTCCCCAATATACTGACATCACTCACTCGTGTGTGTCATGCGAGTCCTTTCGCAGACATGTTCATGCAGCCATGCGATACACCCACCTATCTTGTTCGTGCCGCATCTCGGCGAGGGCTTTGGTTTCTCTGCTTCGAGCGGTCAACAAGAGTCCTCCAAAAAAGACAGTCGCCAGCATGAGGTCGGCCACAATCAGGTAGCCCATTGGAATGTCAGGCCCGGCTGTTGGCTCGGTGGAGGCGGCCGCTGTATTTTCGGGAAAAGACTCGATGGTCTCGATGGCTGCCAGCAGTGTCAAACGATCCGCCAGTGCTTCAGTGCGAACCGCGGCCACCACTAAACTTGCCAGTTGCTCCTGTGTCGCAGCCCTGACTTCTTCCGGTTCTGTTTGAGCCCGCACCACGTGCAGCAGAGCCGTCCCCAGTCGCTCCTGAATCGCGTCCGCTCGCTCGTTGTAATTTTGATAGGCCTCCACAATCCCGTGTCCGAGGGTCGCCTGCCATGTCGATGCAAATTCGTCATCAAGACGCTGCCCCATGGCTTCGGTCGTACGAATCATGCCGGTGTTGTAATCTGAAAGTTCTTGATCTGCCGACAAGATTCCACTGCGAATGCCGCGTGCCGTGAAATTCACGATCGCCTGCCCCATGACACCCTGGACGCGGGCAATATGGTCGGCTGGGATTGTCGCAGCCTGACGCATGACGGCTCCAAATGGACCTCCCGGGATTGATTGGAACTCATGGTGAGCGAGCGTGGCCCTGTTCCACTCGGACGCGGATTGAGCCATGACATGATTGACTTGGCGCTCGAAAAGCACCTGGTCGACAATGGCTTGGCCAAGGACCGGCTGGATCCAGATCATGCCGAACTCACTGTCGGTAGGTTGTTCAATTAAAGCGGACTGTGGGATGGCTGTTTGAAGCGTGCCGCTCGCGGCGAGAAAGAACAGCGCTGCTCCGAAGACAATTGCACACATGCTGACACCCACGATGATGTCGATGGTGTTGTAGCGGTATGACATAACGATCTCCTTTCGAGAGCGAGCAATCAGGCGGGTGGCCGGTGCAGGGCCTGAGATCTTGCTCGCGTCATGTGAAACGGTTTTACGCCCATACAACCAGGCAGATGCTGAATCTCTCGGTCTGAGTTGCCCCCGAGAGACCACACGTTGTTGTGGGTATTCGTCTCGGTGGGCGTAAGCACACAGGAAGAATGTAACTGGGCTCTATTGTTGGAAATAGTTCGATTGGGGAGGAGACTGCACTCGCCATGCCCTTTCCGTTGGATATGTGCTCCACGGAGGATCATGGCCACCACCTTCTGGATGAGGCAGTTCGTGAACTATTGTTTAGGGTACGCCCTCAGGACGTACTGATCAAGAGCGAAAGAATGGCAACACCATGGTGGAAGACTGGCAGAACTCAAAACCATCAAAAGCGATGCTTCGCCCTGTTCTCGAAAACTACAATTCGACTATCTGATTGGGCGTGAATGCACCAGAGCCATCGGTATTGCTCCGATGACACGGATCATGTCCCTCCCCGTCGATGCTGTGTTGCACATCCTCTACGCTCTGCGGCGAATTTGGTCAACCTGGCCAATTGCAAGGAGGAGTTCCTCCGTTGACATGAAGATGAAAGCGGGAGTAAGAAGAAAGCGGTCGTGCACACATTTACAGAGAGGAGGTCACTGGGCTGCCGATGACGGTTCTCATGCCGATGTCACCAGATGTGCCTTGGTGATCAATCACCGGAAGGGAGGTGGCCATGCTTGTCCATGAAGTCATGTCAACCGGTCTCGTGACGGCCAAGAAGACAGATACGGTTCGATCAGTTGTGAAGAAAATGATCAACCGCCATTGTGCGACTATCCCTGTCGTCGAGGGAGATAACCAGCTCATTGGATTGGTCACCTTACGCGATGTCTTGTTGCCGCTGTATCCCAACTATGGTGACTACATTCATGACAATGTACACAGCAGGAATTTTGTCGAGATGGAAGAGGGGTACCCAGAGGTCCTTGGCGGGAAAGTAGAAGAGGTCATGAGCCGAAATCCCTTGACGGTGACGCCCTACGATCCCATTCTGGAAGTCGCCTCGTACATGGGTCTCAAGAACTTTCGGCGAATCCCCGTCGTGGACAAGGGTGTGCTTGTCGGAATGGTCAGTATCGGCGACATCAACCGCGGATTATTCTTCGAGAAAGGGAAAGACTGCTGACTCAGAATAGTTTTGATGTATTGTCTCGATGGACTAAGTCTTGCGCATTAAAACTGCGACGACCCGCTCAGTCATTCCACGATCCACAGCGTAAAACCAGATGCGTCACGAAGCAGCTGGTCCGTAATACTTCCACCAAAAAACCGTTTTATCGCTTTTGAGGCATGACGGCTCATCACGATGGTTCCGTAGCCTCCAGTGCGGGCTTCGTCGAGAATAGTATGCGCGATATCGTCTTCGTGGCCGAACTTCAGCGTGACGCGGTCCAGAGGAAATCCGGTCTTTCCAAACAGCTCTAGCGCAGTCACCAAAATAGGTGATTCAAACACGCTTTCTGTGCGGACCCAGTTTTCCTGATCCTCCTGTAATTTCTTGGCTAGACGAATTTCCTCTGCGGGATCTTCGGATCCGCCATGTTCCAGGAGTCCGCGCGGCATCGGCTTCAGCACATGAAACAACGTGATCTGAATGTCACGAGTATCACGCAGGAGAGTTCCCACATAGCGCAATGCACGCGCGGAGTGTTCAGAGCCATCGACTGCGACTAAGATTCGCGAGAGATGAGTATTCTCGCGAGGAACTGTTGCCGGGGGAAGTTGCGGCATCATGAGTTACCAGACTTCTGAGGGTAAACGGTGGAATTCCGCTACCACGGGTAACACGAGGGCGGCAAAGTCCATGTAGCGCATCCGGATCGCGTCCGAATGGGTTCCGGCTTGAAAGACGATCTCCTTGTCCTCCGTGAGCGATTGATCGACATACACAGGGAGCCCATAGAGGTTGCCGAATGGTGGCATCGCGCCCACCTCGCAGTCAGGAAATAAACCTGTAATCTCCTGTTCGGTTGCAAGTTGAACATGGTGGGTCAGAAAGACGTCTCTGAGGCGATGGAGATCCACGCTCCAGTTCGCCGGCAGCACCGTCATGACGAACCTCTCATCCACTTTCACAATCACGACCTTGGCCATTTCCTTCTCTGGGGTGTGGAGCGTATGGGCGATCTCTGCAGCACGAAACGCTTCCGGATGAGGCAACACGTCATAGTGAACCCGTTCATGATCGAGATACACGTTGAGAGATAGTGAGATGGACATGGTGACACCTCCTCTGCTGGGCGATTTCACATGGAGATCATTTCCTCGATGATTCGGGGGGAGGCAGGCCTGCTCGATGGCGATGTGACTGTGGCGAAGACGTGTTTCATGATCAAGGCACTGCTGCGATCATGATAGCTCACTCGACCTACCTAAGTATACGCCGGTTGCAATGTGCACGTCTTGGGAAAATGTGGATTGCATAAAAAATGAGTCGAAGAATGAGGAGGAGGTGGTGCCCGATGATTCATGATGGATTGTCGTCCCACACCCAATTCTCCCCCCATGGCAGGGGGGGAGAGTGAGGCAGGAGGTGTAAAACCGGTGCGTAGGGCCCTGGGGGACTGGCTCCGCAGTCTGCGGCGGTGCCTGTCCCGTTGTCCTCAGACGGGGGACATGCGTCAAGAAGAAAGCCGTCTGTCCCCCAGCAAAATGGTGAGGGTCCCCTCAGACCCTTGACATTCGCTGACTGGAGGCGTTGGATAAGGGGGGGTCAGCAGCACCTCCATCGCAGCATCGGGCAATACTCACCTGTGTACCATGAGGAAGCAGGTCAGTCTCCAGCGCTCGATTACGCTCTCAGTCCTCTCCATCGGTTTGCTCTCCGGCGCATTCGGCTTGGCCTATGCCTATTGGCAGACAATATACTCGTTCCGCGAGGCCATCGGCCTCGGGTTTCAGGAGCTTGCCCGGCAGAGTGCGGATAAAGTCGGGTTGATCTTGGAGAAGGAAATCGAGTGGGTTGAACGGTTCAGCTCTTTACCGGAGGTCCGTGAAGCAGTTCGGGAAGGCACTCGGCTCCCGTTCAACCAGCCGGTCCTTCAGCGGTGGAAGGAATCGCAACGACCGTATGTTCGATCACTGGTTATCCTCGATCGCCGGGGCCATTCGGTCGCCGGAGTCGCCAGCGAGAAGATCAAGACGGATTATCGTAGCCAACTTTGGTGGCCGGTGGTTTTCGAACAGCGTCGGTCATGGGTGGGAGAACTGCGTTTCGACGAAAAGGGATATGGGTATTTGGAGGTTGCCGTACCGATCGTCGAAGAGTCCGGCTCTGTGGTGGGCGCATTGGAAGCAGTGATTGAGAAGGAGCAGCTCTTGACCACGGTCTTCCGAAGTAGGATTGGCAGTACCGGTCACGTCATGTTGGTCGGACCTCAGGGGGCGGTATTGGCCTGCCCGCTCCTCCCCCCGGGGCGGCATACGGCTCTCACTCAGCCACTGAGAGCCTCACTGACTTCGGGACTGTCTTTACCCGAGACTGCCTGGATGGAAGTTCAGGATGATGTCCACGGTCAAGGGGGTGGGATCATCGGGTTTGCCTCCATTGCGCTCCGACCAGGCATCGTCCAGACAGATGTCTGGTCCATCCTTGTCAGCCAGGATCCCAATGAAACCTACGCACCATTGCGTCTACTCATGTGGAAGCTCGCGGCGTTCGGCCTACTGACCATCGCCGTCGTAGGGCTGCTTCGATGGCGCCTCGGTCGTCGCATAGTACAGCCGATCAACACACTGGTCGGGCGAGTGCAACTCTTAGGACAGCAAAGCGGTGAGAAGCCGGTGATGGCCGTGCAGCCTGCTGGCATTGTGGAGATCGATACCTTAGCTGCGAGTTTCAATGAATTAGCGGAGCGGCTGGAACGTGTATCGCGGGAGCGGAAGCAGTATGTGGCTGACCTCGAACGAGCGAACGAGGAGCTGGTCATTTCCGAAGAACATTATCGGATGTTGTGGGATCATTCGACGGATACGAGGCTGCTCGTCAACAAGGAGGGAATGATCCAGGATGTGAATCGTCGAGGCGAGACTAAACTGTGGACAACGGCCGATCGTCTGATCGGCAGGAAGGTAGAGGATCTCTTTCGGGAGGAAGATCGTGCCCGGTTGCGCCGATTGTTGGAAGGGGTCATTGACACCAAAACAGAACAGCCAGCTGGAGAGATGCGGATGCCCTCACGTGCCGAAGGCACACTCATCATGGAGGTCGATCTGGTGCCGGTCGAGAATGCCGGATTGCTGGTTGCCGTGATGGTACAGTTGAGTGACCTCACCGAAAAGAAGCGGCTCGAAGAGCAGTTGATCCGTTCAGAGCGGCTCGCCTCACTTAGTCAGTTTGCCTCAATGTTCGCTCACGATATTCGCAATCCATTGGTGGGGGTCAAGAAGACATTGGAGCTGCTCGCACAAGACGAAGGATCGCTGCCGGTCCCGCAGCGACAATGGTGGGACGACATGCGATTGACGGTCGATTTGTTGCTCGGGATGATCAACGACATGCTGGATGTGTATCAAGAGAGCTACTCCGAGCTGCCACTTCTGACTTCGACGGTCTCGGTTAACAGTGTGGTGGCTGAGGTGGTGCAGATCTTCCGAACCGAAGCCACCGCGAAGCGAATCACCTTTCATCTCGAGATGCCGGAGGCTGATGTTGCGGTGACGGCCGATCGTCGCCGTCTCTTACGGGTGCTTATCAATCTCGTTCACAATGCCCTTAAATTTTCTCCACAAGGGGGAATGATCACTGTAACGGTTCACGCGGAAGCGCGAGGATGTTCGGGTCGCGAATCTCATGACACCTCATCCCCCCGGGCTACCATTCAGGTTGCGGACGAAGGCCCCGGTATCGCTCCTGAGGATCTTCCTCATTTGTTCGAAATGTTTTGCCGGAGGAAAGATCCCGGAGATATCAGGATCGGACGAGGGCTGGGGTTACATTTTTGCCGCCTCGTAGTGGCGGCCCATCGGGGGAGGATTTGGGCGGAGAATCATTCATCTGGCGGAGCAGTCTTTTCCGTCGAACTGCCGCTGAATCAGGAGTCGTATGTCGGCCACATTGCTGATTGCCGAGGATCAACGGCTCTTTAGGCAAAGTCTTCGGCTGCTTCTTGAGCGGGAACCGGACCTGCGAGTGGTCGGAGAAGCGACCGATGGGCGGGAGGCGTTTGATCTGGCGATGAAAACCAAACCCGATATGATTCTTATGGACGTGGATATGCCGAAACTCGACGGAGTTACGGCCACACGTCTGATCAGGGGTTGTCTCCCCGATGTGAAGGTGTTGATGTTGTCGGTTCATGACGAAGATGCGAGAATTGTGGCGGCGGTTCAGGCCGGCGCCTGCGGTTACATTCTGAAGGACGCCGACCATGCCGAGTTTCTTCGCATCATCCGGGCCACCTACCGGGGGAAACAAGTGCATTCCCCCTTTATGCCTGACGGCTTTGCGCGGAACGTGGTCTCCGCACTGCAAGAGTCTGGGAGCGGGACCTCCGTCGGCACACTCCTGACCGAGCGTGAGCGGGAGATTTTGGCTCATGCTGCGTCTGGGCGTGGGAATAAGGACATCGCCGATCAGTTGTGCGTCTCTGCCGATACCGTGAAGACTCACCTCCACAACATCTATCGCAAACTCGGTGTCGCTGGCCGGGTCGAAGCGATCCTGACCTATCTCAACAGCAAATAATATATAGGCTTTCTCCGAGTACTCACCTGAACGATGTACGCAAAAACTATCCTTCGGGTGATGGGTTTTGTTTGCTGCCATCGATAGCATACTGCTGAGTCAGAGGGAAAGATCATAGGCAGGCCGTGAACATTCAATTAGGAAAGGAGGCTGGGGCGATGACGAGAATGTCTCTTCAATATGCGCCTGCCGAATAGGTGATGTGGATAATGAATGCGTTCTGGCTCCGTCGTTATTGCGACCTTTCAATTCAATGAAAAAAGGAGGCTTCTATGAAATCCATACTTGCAGCAATCGCAGCAGTTTCTTGCTCACTGGCCCTATTCGCCGGGGGGATTGCATTAGGTCAATCGACGATGTGGATGGATGATCTCACACGCTCGGTGAAATTTTATCAAGCCAAATATCCCACCACCAATGATGTACCAGCCAATTGGGAACCGTACCTCAGTGAGCTGAGTCAAATGAAGAAATCGGCGTTCCGGGGTGATGACGCGAAAGTGCGGACTGGGATCAACAACTGGTTTAAGATGCTGAAAAATCGAGAGTACGGGATCGACCCCAAAGCAGCAGATGAGCTCTTCCATATAGCAGTATTAACGACGCCCTTTGACGAATACAAGATTTCCGTCCCGGCTCAATAGGGAGGTGCACAAGTACCGGGCGAGCAGTAGCTGGCCTTTTATGAGATTGGAGAAGGCCGACGCTGTTCGCCCGAGACATCAGTACAGACAAATCCTGTAAGCCTCACAACATGAGAGCTCTCGACATGGTCGAGCGTGACGCCGACAACGTCATGATCGACACCGGCCAATTTCACTGAGTGAGGGAAATGGCTTGCACGTCTTGACTTCACCTGTGACCAAAAGTACCATTCATTTGTGAGGGGTTTCTTGTCCACAGCGATGTGGAGAGAAACCCCGACCCGCGAGTTTTTCCACCATGCGTAGGCAGCAGGGTCGACGTTATGGCTAGTCGCCTGCGGTGGATAATCGTATCGTTCTTGATCTTTGCCATAGTTGGTTGGCCAGGCGGTGAACGAGCGTGGGCTAAGGATCGCAAGCCGGAATCCGGTGTTCCCCTTCAAACCATCCTTGAACTCGAGACGACCGCTCGTCTCCTGGCGGTCCTGCTCGATTCCGGACGAAATGTCATCAACGAGCACCAAATCCTGCTCGATGAGCCGGAGAAAACGAAAAAGGTATTTACACCTGAAATGTTTGAGCGACAATTAGAAGAGGTCTTTCGCAGTCGCTCAGGTACTGACCTGAGCGATCTTGAGATGGCGCGTGTTCCGACCCGGGCGAAGAAGCTACTCAAAGAACTGACGTTGGTCAGTAAACAGGTGGTCAGAGAAGCCCAATCTGAGATCAATCGGCGGGATGACGGGCTCAAAGAGTTTATTCCAGCGATCTATGGTGCGCGAGTGGCGACTCGATTCACTGAACGGACACACGTGCGGCTGAAGCAGACGGCTCTGACGCCTCGCAATCCCCTCAACGCGCCGGATCCGATTGAACGAGCCGCATTGGAGGCGTTTGCCGATCCCGCGTACCCCCTTGAGAAAGTGATCAGTGAAGTCACGGCGGGGAGTGGGTCCTTGCGCCTCATGTTCCCACTCTATACGACAAGGAACTGCCTTGATTGTCATGGAGACCCCAAAGGGGAACTGGACCGGACCGGCTATCCCCGTGAGGGACTTAGGCTCGGGCAAAATGCTGGTGCAATTAGTGTGGTGATCCCGATTCGACCATGAGACGAATAGTATTGTTTCTATGGATCATGATCGTCGCCGGCTCCGGTCATCTCTGGGGGGCTGAGCGAGTGGACACGCCGGCTGCAAAGCCGGCGGGGAGCGGGGTCATTGTCCATAGCGACGGATATATCTTGACGGCCAATCATGTGATCGCCAATGCGAAGCGGATCTTTGTCGTGACTGCGGGGGAGTTCCGCGCGCCGGCGACCCTCATCAGCACCGATTCCGAACACGACCTCTCCTTGCTCAAGATTGACACGGTCGGGCTGACGGAAGCACCCATCGGTTATGCGGGCGTCGTCCGACTCGATCAAGAAATCATCACGGTCGGTTTTTCCTTTGGCCTTCGAGAAGTGTCCATCACCCGCGGTCGGATTGCAGCGGTGCGGACGAGAGGTGTCCAGCGGGTCTTTCAGGTGGACGCGGCCATCAACCCCGGCAACAGCGGAGGGCCCATCTTCAATCGACGTGGCGAAGTGATCGGCGTGATGACCACCAAATTTTCCCATTCCTCCGGTATCGTACCAGAAGGGATGTCCTTTGCGGTGCCGATTACCTATGCCACGCCTCTCCTCGCAAATATCCCGGATTTTGATTTTACGATGATCGGGAAGGGGAGGAAGGATCCCAAGGGGGGCGGTGAGGTCAAAGGCCTTGCACAAGAAATCGTCAGGACTACCGTTCTCATTGAAATAGTCAGGAATACGGACTTGGCCTCGAATCCACCGGCTCCGGTTGCCGGACCATCTGCAAAGGATGACGCTCCAGCGGTCGTCTTGCCGCGTCTACAGCCGAGTCCAATGCGGGAACCAGCGCCGAAGGTACAGGATGCGGAAGCGATTGCGCGGGTGAACGACCAAATCCGGGCTGCACAGCAAGATGAACTGAAGCAACTGGCCCAGCGCGGCATCGCTCAACCGGAGGGGATGGTGGTGATTCCAGCCGGAGAATTTTGGATGGGTGCTGAGGATGGGCTGAAAGATGCTCGGCCCCTACACCGGGTCTATCTCAGCTCCTACTGGCTGGACAAGTACGAAGTGACAAACGCACGGTATCGACAGTGCGTGGAAGGAGGAGGCTGCACGCCGCCCAAAGATCGTCAGGCGTTTGACGACCTTGAGCGTGCACAGCATCCTGTGACCAACATTACGTGGACCCAGGCTCGCGCTTTTTGCCAGTGGCAAGGTAGAAGATTGCCGACAGAGGCTGAGTGGGAAAAGGCCGCGCGGGGGACGGACGGCCGCCGCTACCCCTGGGGTAATGACGGAGACATCGTGAAAAGCCATGTGAGAAATGGAGAAGTCACGGCCGGCACCAACGGGACCGAATCG
>DATEPD010000453.1:0-2330 GCA_035273365.1 Nitrospiraceae bacterium
TCCGCTCTTGTCCATCAGGGAAGATGTCATAAAAATCATCAGCCAGATAGCGTGCAAACCCATCCACATCTCTCCGCTTAATTAAGCTCCATGTCTCTTGTTCGTATGTGATTAATGTGTCCGCCGCGGTAATGTCTTCTACACAATTTCGTTGATCCTCCATCATTTCTGCCTCGGGCGTCTTAATTGTTTTTGGAAAACGCGGTACTCTTAACGAATTTTTTTTGAGCGCGGTCCCTTTGTGCATGGCCATGTGATCAGTCAAGTCGCTCTTGATCAAATATTGCGGCTCTTCTTTCGAGGCACGGACCGTATAATTTTTAAACTTGATTGGGGAAGTGACCTTCTTCTTGATCGTTCCGCGGACACGGCCTGCTTCCGAGTTCCAGCTTACATGATCTCCTACTTTTAATTTATGCGCCATCTTTCGCTACCTGTTCTGAACACTATGTGCCCTACCGTTGACCTGGGCGTTCTACGTCCGAGGCATAGAACTGAGCCAGTTCTCAAAACGTGTTGGGCCGATGCGAGCGTTGCTGCCAGGGGTGAGCGATTGATCGTTCACACCTATGCCGAAGT
This sequence comes from Nitrospiraceae bacterium, assembly GCA_035273365.1. Classification (GTDB taxonomy): domain Bacteria; phylum Nitrospirota; class Nitrospiria; order Nitrospirales; family Nitrospiraceae; genus Palsa-1315. The sequence continues at coordinate 580 of DATEPD010000453.1, forward strand.
AGCGTGCGTGGGCATCCGTGACGACTTTGCGTGGATCGTGGGTTGCGGTCAAGAATTGTCCGACGAGTTTGTCGAGAGGTATCCGTTCGGGACCGGCTATCTCGATCGTGCCATTCAGCGGCGGCCCGACTGCGACTTCGGTCAGTACGGCAGCCACGTCATCGGACCCGATAGGTTGCGAAAGAGCGGGTGGCAGGTGAACCGTTTGCTCGACAGTGCTAAATTGGGCGATAGCGCCCACGAATTCGTAGAACTGCGTTGATTGGACGATCGTATAGGGAATCTTTGACGCCTTGATCAGATTTTCCTGGGCCATCTTCGCGCGGAAGTACCCACTCTCGAGAAGGCGGTCGGTGCCGACGACCGACAGCGCGACGTGATGCGTCACGCCAGCGGATTTTTCTGCGGCAAGAAGGTTACGGCCTGACGTCTCGAAGAATTTCAACACGGCTTTGTCCTCGAACGAAGGCGAGTTCGCCACATCGACGACAACCTGAGCGCCGGCTAGCGCTTCAGCCAGCCCCTCACCCGTGATAGTATTGACGCCAGATTTAGGTGACGCCGCCACCACTTCATGCCCTAGTTTGCGAAGCTTGTTCACAAGTTTTGTCCCGATAAGCCCGCTGCCGCCGATCACAACGATCTTCATAAATTCTCCTTTCGTCTGTCGCCCGTGACAGGACGAGCACTGTTCGAGATCTCTTCGGAATTGTCGTGCACCGCATGTTTCATTCAAGCTCGTCTGTTGGTCATTCCGTGGTCACTTCACCGGTATTACAACTTGGACACCCTTGTCCTTAACTAAAACCACCAGGAATTTTGCCGGCTCGGTATTGCTTGCGTTCCGGCTAACGACATGAACATCGTTGGGGTTTTCATAGAAGGTCTGTCCTGGTGTAAGAGTGACTTCTTTTCCGCCCTTCACCTGCATCACGATGGAGCCCTCCAGCACATAGACAAATGCATGGGCATTGTGACGATGGATCGGGCTCGACCCGCCGGGCGCATACTCTACGGTGATCATCATGCCTTCCTTGCCGGAAATGTCCGTCAGAACTTCCGACATGAGCGGCGTGACCTTACCCTCCTGAGCCATCAGCGTGCCGGATAGGAGACATAGACCGACACTCATGAGCAGGATTACTCCGAGATACTGAAGTCTCATGGACCGCCGATGGATGGCTTGCTTCATATGGCGCCTCCTTCCCGGTTATTGGTGAATACGTGGTGGTCGAGTAACGAAAGGGAGGTACGAAGAGAGGATAGGCTACTTCTCATGGTAGCTTACGAGCGCAACGTGGAAAAGAAATCGGAAACCAATGCGATCTGAGTCTGCTACTCAGGTTTTGATGGTACGCTCCCTCGATACAGTGGTCAATCGGGCAACTGGACAGGTCGTGCAATCCAAAATTTCATGGAGGGGGGCGGCGTCGACTGGAAGATGTTAGGCTCTGCTGGATTCGAGACGGTCCATGCGGTTCTTTAGGGAAGTGACGTCGGAATCGAGCGTGAGGATTCGTTGATCGAGCTGCGAGAATGAAAGCCTCATAAGAGCTCTCGTTTCGTTGAACTCACCGCTCAACTCCTCGCGCTGACTCTGCAGTTCGTGCCGGATCACTGCATGCCCTTCGGCAATCTGCCGGATGTCGCTGCGAAGCGATTCAGCAACCACGCCAAAATGTCGCTTGATCTCGTCCATTTCTTCCTTACTCATGGATCGCTTGTATAGACCGATCTCCGCATTATTGCAA
>DATEPD010000454.1:0-6534 GCA_035273365.1 Nitrospiraceae bacterium
GAACCACCACCTATACGATGCTCTACCTTCTGTATCCGGGAAAGATCGGATGAGCACCAGCGCTGTTAGCCAATTACTGTTGGTGTGGAGCCAGGAAAACCCATGCTGACCTGTGGCTGCAGTCGTTGGATGCATACCGAAGGGATAGAAGAACGTTCGTATGATGATGGGATGCCCCAGTGGTTCATTCGATCGGAATGTCGCGGCTGTGGCGTACGAGTTGGGGTCGATGTCCCTGTCGGCCAAACCGGTGGGCTCGTCGATCGGATGATGTGGACCGATGATGCGATCCAACGGCTGGATCGTATGCCTCCGTATATTGCCCAGCTCGTGCGCAGCGAGGTCGAGCAAGACGTGCGAGCAAGGGGAGAACGGGTCATCACATACGACACGTTGCTCCGTCCAAGAACCGGGGAGCGCATCGAGTGGGATTCTGAAGCGGAACGTCGATTGGACAGGGTTCCGGCACCCGTCCGCGCCATGGCGCGCATTGAATTGGAGCGGACGGCGGCCGATCGCGGGGAGACGCACATCACCGTCGCATTGATGGAAGAGGTGAAGGCTCGCTATTTCGGAATGGGCGCTCAGAAGACGTAAGAGGTAAGGCAGGAGCAACTGAGACCCAGTCACCTTACGCTCCACGGAATTCATATGCTGCATCGAATGGCGTTACGCGTGTTACCCAGCCTGAGTCTTGCCGTCACAGAGGATTCTGTGCGCAAGAAAAAGCGGATCGTCATGTTTGTGCCTGGATTGGTGGCGTTCGCTATCTATCGGTTGGCCAAGCTGTTGCTGCCGCTTTCGGAGCCGATTGTGTTGTTGATGGTCAGCGGTCTTGTTTCGCTGGTGACGGCATTTTTAGCCTATCGTGTCGGTCGGGTAACTGCGTGGTCCAGGATTGTTCAGGAGGACGGGAACCGTATGCTGATGTGGCTCGGCGGCTGGATTGGATTTGTGTATGGGGTCCAGTTGTCTCTGTTGGTCTTGGCACTGCTTTGGCTTGTCGGGTATGACTATCTCAAGCATCCGGACGGACCGGCTATGATGGCCATCATCATTTCCTGTACTTCCGTCGCGCGCGATGCCTTCGAGATTGGTCACGTGCGGAAAATGGCCCTCATGGGCCGTCCATTTCCGACGTTTCCCGATGGGGCGGCTCTCCGCACGATGGTGGGCAGTCTTACGGTGGGACTTGCTCCCTGGGTCGCAGTCGGTCTTGTCGTTGGGGCGCTGGGTGCGTCATTGGGACATCTCGTTGAGGCGAGTCAGGGTGCGGCCCTCATCCAGCTATCCGCAGTTGCGGTGCTGGGAGGCGCGGTCGCTCTCTGTGCTTATTTCGGCGGGCTTCGTCCACAGGCCTCATGGAGCCAAGGGTTGGTACAGACGAAGGCGGGCGAGTTGTTGAAATATTGGTGGTGGCCCGGACTCTCCTTTGCTGCGACGTACTATCTGGTGGCGGCAGGATGTATCATTTTTCTCCTGGGACACCCGGGAATCCCCACCTCCTATGCGATGGCAAGTGGGGGATTCGTGACGGGCATGATGGCGCTGTATTGTTACTATCTTGGGTTTCGCCGGCAAGTCGAAGAACGACAAGGACACTCGATGTCGAGTGCTCTGCTCCGATGTCCTTTCGTCATGGGAATTCTTGGCAAGTCAACGGGGGCGGGTGCATCCATGACAGCCGGCTCAAGTTCGAAACTCTAACAGACTGAGGGAAAACTATATGTTGGCATCCAAGAACTTCTATGGTCGGCACTTTCCACGCCAGGATCGAGACCATCGACGAATGTTTTCAGTCTCTTGCGAAGATTAAGTGGTGATGAAGAAAATCGCGTGCAGAGGATTCGGGTATTCTGTTCTTCTTATCGTTGTTCTCGCGGTGTCGGGGATTGGCTGGGGACTGCTTAGCCAATCTTTTGCCGAGGGCACGACCGATCTGTATTTCAAGACCCCTGGTACGCCCCAGGGACCGCCGGCTCCTTCTCCACAGGAGACTGTCTACTCGCACATTGGGTCGTTCGACAGTCGATTGGTCGTGTGGTTCATCACGCAACTACATACCTACTTCGGAGGCTTTGTTCTGGCATTGCCGATTTTTTGCATGTTGCTGGAATTTCTTGGGCTCAGTACCAAAAAACCCGCGCTCGCACTTCGCTATGATGGTCTCGCACGGGATTTGGCCAAAGTCGCTCTTCTCGCCCTGTCGGTGACGGCTGTGTTGGGGACCGTCATGCTGGGGATATTTCTCTATTTCTATCCCAGCTTCACGAGGTACATGGGCGGGACGTTCAAGTCCTTTATGCCGGTCTATGCGATTGTGTTTGTCGGGACCTCGCTGCTCCTCGTCGTCTATTACTATAGCTGGAACCGGATGGCCGAACCGGCTTTGAAGTGGGGCCACGCATCGATCGGCCTATTGGCCAATATATTTGGGACGGCATTGTTGCTGTTGGCGAACGCCTGGTCGGCCTTCATGATGGCTCCGGCCGGTGTTGATACACAGGGACGGTTTCTGGGGAATGGATGGCATTTGCTCCATTCGGCTCTGTGGAATCCGTTGAACGTCCATCGTTTCTTGGCAGATATCATGTCGGGCGGTGCAGTGGTGTTGGCCTATGCCTGCTATCGATTTTTCACCAGCAAGACTGATCAGTCACGCGCGTATTTCGATTGGGTCGGTCATATCTTTCTGTTTGTTATGGTTTGCGCACTGTTGCCGATGCCCTTCGCGGGTTATTGGCTGATGCGATCGGTCTACGCCTTCAGCCAGGGCATGGGTATGACGATGATGGGTGGGTTACTCACCTGGCTGTTCGTCGTGCAGGCTCTCTTGATCGGTGTCCTCTTTCTCGGAATCAACTTTTACATGTGGCAGAGTATGGCACGTCTTCGTGGAGGGGAGCGCTATCAGCCCTATTATCAAATGTTACTATCGGTATTCATGTTGGCCCTGCTTATTTGGCTGACGCCGCACACCGTCTTCATGTCGGCCGGTGAGGTCAAGGCGATGGGCGGAGCGTCACATCCCGTGGTCGGCAACTACGGAGTGATGTCCGCGAAGAACGGCGCGATCAACATCATGATTCTCGTGACCACCATGAGTTTTCTGTATTACCGCCGCGCCAATCGAACAATGGTCGTGTCCTGGGTCACGAAGGGGAATATCCTTATCGGGTCGCTGTTTCTCCTGGGGGCGGTCAACATTATCTGGCTCTCAGTGTATGGCTACTATCTGCCGGCGAAGCTCCGCGTCGGGCTGTCGACCCCGCAGGCTGCAACCACGCTGACGGTCCTTGTGGTGGGTGTAGTTATCAATCGCATGATGCTCAAAGGAGCGATCGTTCACGGGCCGGTCCAATGGGGTAAGATCTCCCTCAGAGGCATGATAGGCCTGTTCGGATTGGCTGCGGCATTTTCGTGGGTGATGGGCCTCATGGGCTATATCCGTTCCTCCGGACGGTTGGCGTGGCATGTGAGTGAGTTGATGGCCGATGTCTCTCCATGGGCCTTTACGCCGGATTTCGCGTTTGCCGCAAAGATGGTGACGCTCAATATGACAGTGTTTTGGGGAGCGGTGTTCACCCTATTCTGGATGTCTCACCGCGACCAGTCGCCTGAGATGGGAGAAGAGCCAGTCGAGGAAAACACGAGAGTCTTGGTGCCGCCGTCTTCGTCGCAAGAGGCCTAACAACTGAAAGAGGTGGGTGATATGGGGCGCGGGGTGATGATTCTGAGGTACGTTGTGGTCGGGCTCGTGGTGTGTGGAAGCTTTGTGATAGGTGGCGTGGTCTCGGCCCAAAACCAATCCCTAGTCTTAGAAAATTTTCAGGCAAAAGAAGCGGACGGATTTCCCTCGAATTGGGAACATGAAAATCAACGAAGCCAGACGAAGGGCCGGGATGCGTATAAGGTCCAAGCAGAAAACGGTGTGAATTTTCTGGCAGCGAAGGATGCGGGACAGAGGATCAAGAAGAAGAAGATCGATTGGGACCCGAAAGCCTTTCCGGTCCTCACTTGGCGTTGGCGCCTGCAAAAAGCCACGACGGACAATGAGCCTATCGCGGCGATCTACGCGTCACTGGACACCGATCTGATGTTTATTCCCGTGTTTACGAAGTATGTGTGGAGCGCTACCAAGCCCGAAGGGACGTTTACCGAAGGCGGCATGTTCAGCGGCTCGGAGATCGTGGTGCAAAGTGGCACGAAGGATGTCGGCCAGTGGTTTGAAGAACGCGTGAACGTTTACGAAGACTTTAAACGGATTCACCAGCATGAACCAGCCCCCAAAGCCTGGGGAATTTCGATCATCGCCGGGCCCGGCGTCGAAATCGATTTTGGTTCGATGGTCGCGAGCGCAGCACGCTAACACAATAGATTTTTGTTAGTATGACTGAGTCCAGTATGGGATACGCGGCACCTTCAAGGGTGATTGATATCCTGTTCGGTGTGGCCGTGATGGGAACGGTTGGGGTGCTCATCGGGCTCATCATGGGCGGTAGCATCATGCCGGTTGCGAGTGGGGCAGGGCTAGTGCTGGGCGGATTCATCGGGTTTATGGGCGGTCGACGTTTTCTGGTGAGTATTTTGGTAGGCACGCTGTTAGGCGGGGCACTAGCCTGGTGGATTGCCGGCTCGGAGAGAATATCCGCGGGCGCGGGGGCCGGGGCGGCTATGGGTGGATTTCTTGGTGTACAGATCTCGATGTTGCTGGATATGCGTGCGGCAAAGAAAAACCGCAGCTAAGGGGGCCTACCCCAGTATGGCACACACAATCCGAGGGAGCATAAGACTCGATGGGAAATAGGGGAGTGCTCATCGGTTCCATCGTCTTCGTCTTTGGATCTTTTGTCCTGATGATTGGGTTGCTGCTCTATGAGTCCTACAAAGCGAATAAGATGAAAGTACTGGCCTCGTCGATAAAGACCGAAGCTCGCCCTGCGCCGAGCAATGTACCGTCGGTTGATTATTCCATGTACAAGACGAAGATTAGCGATGAAGGTCGAGAAATGGTGCAGGTTCCCGAAGGGCCGTTCATCATGGGCAGTAAAGATGGCGATCCGGATGAGATGCCGGAGCGTCAAACGTATCTCAAGGCCTTCTATATCGACACAAAAGAGGTGTCGCAAGAAGAATATGCTCGGTTTGCCAAAATGACCAAGCGGCCACTGCCCAAGATCGAAGTGTTTGAGGACGATCAATCCAAGTTGTTGAGGCCCGAGTTTGCGGCGATGAGCATGACATGGGACGAGGCGGTGGCCTATTGTAAATGGGCGGGAAAGCGGCTCCCTACGGAAGCGGAATGGGAAAAAGCCGGTCGTGGTGAGGGAAAGAGGAAGTACGCGTGGGGGGACACCTTTATGAGCGGCCGGATGAATGCGAATGTAGACGGAAGTGAAGACGGGTTTCGATACCTTGCTCCTCCTGGCTCATTTGAGACAGGACGAAGCCCCTACGGGATCTACGACATGACCGGGAACGTTGCGGAATGGGTCGCCGATTCGTACGATGAACATTACTACCAGAAAGCGCCATATCGTGATCCGAAAGGCCCGGAACCAGGAGAATTGAAAGTTGTGCGGGGAGGGTCGTGGCGAGAGACCCAGCATAACGCTCGGCTATCCAAACGATTTGCCGCGAAATTGTGGCGGACGGATATCACAATCGGGTTTCGCTGTGCGAGCGATGTGGAGGTTGGCGAGAGCCCCACGGCGTCAAAATAGACATGCTCGAAACGAAGTTCAAGGTCCTCTTCCTTCTTGCCATTCTTGGGTTTGCTGCGATTCCCATCATGGGAATCCTGCGTGGTTCCCCGCTCACGCCATTTGAAAAGCCTTCTGCTGATTCCATGGATGCAACCCCATCAGAGTCGCTTGATCCCTCGCAAGCCTCTCGTGAAGAGCCGGTTCGGGAAGAAATGATTGTGATTCCGGCAGGGCCCTTCATCCGTGGAACCGATCACGGCGGGTTCGATGAGCAGCCACAGCGCACACTGGTGCTGGATGCGTTTGCGCTTGATCGATACGAAGTGACAAACTTTCAATACCAGCAATTTGTCAAGGTGACCGGACATCGTAAATCGGGTCCTCCTGCCCGTTATGCCAAGAACATGAGCAAGATGCAGGGCATCAACCAGCCTGTGGTCTATGTATCATGGGAGGATGCTGATACCTACTGTCACTGGAAAGGGAAGCGGCTTCCAACCGAGGCAGAGTGGGAGAAGGCCATGCGAGGATCGGATGGCCGTCTCTGGCCCTGGGGTAATGTGGAGCAGCCCAACGGAGCGAATTGGGCCAGAGTTCAGGATGGGCATGACGTCTCCGCATCCGTCGGTGCGTTTCAGACTGACAAGAGCCCGTACGGTGTCATGGATGGGGCTGGAAATGTAATGGAATGGGTAGCCGATTGGTATGCCGAACGCTACTTCGAGGAGGCCCCTGAACGGAATCCGCCGAGCCCGGATCATGGGGTATTTCGGGTACTCCGGGGGGGAGGATATGCCACCACGGGAGCCGATATTCGGATCACCAGCAG
>DATEPD010000455.1:0-6378 GCA_035273365.1 Nitrospiraceae bacterium
CCGTCGAGGAAATCGTCGGCTCTGTCCGGGCCATGCGTGCTAAGGCTCTCCGCATTGTCGTCGCAGACCCATTGGTCGTGGATACGTGTGGCACGGGCGGGGACGGTGCTCACACGTTTAATATTTCCACCACGACGGCACTCGTCGTCGCAGGGGCCGGATTGACCGTGGCCAAGCACGGCAACCGTTCTGTATCATCCAGGTCGGGGAGCGCAGATGTTCTCTCGGCACTCGGGGTGAAGATTGATCTGCCGACCGAACGGGTGGCCGATTGTATCAATGAGGTTGGGATCGGCTTTCTCTTCGCACCGCTCTATCATGAAGCCATGAAACATTGTGCCGGCCCAAGACAGGAGATTGGCATCCGGACTATGCTGAATCTTTTGGGCCCGCTCACGAATCCGGCAGGAGCCACCATCCAGGTGCTCGGCGTTTACGAAGGTCGCTTGACCTCACTGCTAGGGAATGTCCTCATGCATCTGGGATCGCAACATTGTTTTGTCGTGCATGGGATGGATGGACTCGATGAGATCACACTGACTACAAAAACGCAGATTTCAGAAGCCAAAGGGGGAATTCTTTCAAACTATCTCCTGGACCCAGAAGAGTTCGGACTGGCGTTGGTCCAGGCCAAACAATTAGCCGGAGGGACACCGCAAGAGAATGCCATGATTACTCGTGACATTCTCCAAGGCCGGAAAGGACCGAGGCGGGACATCGTCTGTTTGAATGCGGCGCCGGCTCTTGTCGCAGGGGGTAAGGCCGCAAATTTTCACGATGGATTTATCTTGGCAGGCCAGGCCATCGATTCCGGTGCCGCGGCCGAGATACTGGCTCGTCTCATCAAATTTACGAATAAAGGCTGATGCCATCGTGATTCTCTCTCGCATTCTGGAACATAAGAAAGCGGAACTCCGGCACAAGCAAAGCCGGGGCTATCTCTACGAACTCAAAGCAAAGATTCAGGACGCGCCAGATCCACTCGGTTTTATTGTGACCCTTGACGCGACCAGAACGGCCGGCAGTCCTGCACTGATCGCCGAAGTCAAAAAAGCCTCACCCAGTCTTGGTCTCCTCCGTCCCGAGTTCTCCGATCGGTTTGACTACGTTGAGATTGCCAAGACCTATCATGCCCATGGCGCCTCGGCGCTGTCCGTCTTGACCGACAAGGATTTCTTTCAGGGGAGCCTCGACTATCTCCGCGAGATCAAGCAATCGGTGCCCCTGCCTGCCTTAAATAAAGAGTTCATGGTCGACGAGATCCAGTTTTTCGAATCGCGCGCTTACGGGGCCGATGCGATCCTCTTGATCGTCGCGGCGCTCGAACGACAACAATTGATCGATTTCTATGCCCTCGCCCGTGGGTTAGGGATTGATGTGCTTATCGAAATCCATCACGAGCGTGAACTCGATACCGTGTTGGAACGACTCCCGGAGGCGCGGCTGATCGGCATCAATAACCGAGATCTCAAGACTTTCACAACCGATCTGGCTGTCACGCTGCGTTTGGTCACACGAATTCCTTCAGACAAGCTGATTGTTAGCGAAAGCGGTATCCATCAGCGCGCCGATGTGGTGCGGTTGATCGAAGCCGGCATCCATGCCATGCTCATCGGAGAATCACTCATTCGTGCCGACGACATCGGAGCCAAGATCCGTGAGTTACGAGGAGTTCAGGCTCCGTCGCATGCCTGACGGCTACTATGCGCGATACACCGAAAGTTAAAATTTGCGGCATCACCAACGCCGAGGACGCTGCCGTAGCAGTCGACGCCGGGGCCGACGCGCTGGGGTTTGTGTTCTATCGGAAAAGTCCCCGATATATCGAGCCTACGCTGGCCCGGCAGATCGTGATGAGTCTACCTCCCTTGGTGATACCGGTGGGTGTGTTCGTCGACGAAGATCAACAAGTGGTTCGAAATCTCATGGACGACTGTGGACTGACGCTCGCACAGTTACACGGAAACGAATCGGCGATTTATTGCAAAGAGTTAGGTCGTACCGTGCTCAAAGCGCTTCGCGTAAAGGATCGAAGCACATTTCTCGCCTTGGCGGAATTTCGCGGCAGGGCCGGCGTTCGAGGGTTTGTGCTGGACACGTTTTCCGAGCACGCCTATGGCGGCACGGGACAGGTGATGGATTGGCAGCTTGCCGCAGAAGCCGCCAAGGTTTCGAGTATTCTTCTGGCTGGAGGACTCACGCCGGACACTGTGGAGAAGGCGATCCATGCGGTGCAGCCGTATGGCGTGGATGTGAGCAGTGGCGTCGAGCGGGCACCGGGCAAGAAAGATCACGAGAAAGTGCGTGCATTCATTCGAGCCGCCAGAGTTGTCTCTCTGACATGAGCCCCCTTATACTGCATTCACCGATGGGCTTTCTGCAGCCTGCTACACGAACGCGAGGATGGTGATGAGTTCGGTTCCCAATAAACAAGGTCGCTTTGGCGCGTATGGCGGACGCTATGTCCCTGAAACACTCATGCCGGCTCTGCTTGAATTGGAGCAAGAATATTTCCGTGTGAAAAAAGACCGGCGCTTCCAGTCCGAACTTGCCTATTATTTGAAACAGTACGTCGGCCGTCCTACCTCGCTCTATTTTGCAGAACGACTCACAAAGCGATTGGGTGGGGCGAAGATCTATTTGAAGCGCGAAGACCTCTGTCATACCGGAGCCCATAAAATCAATAATGCGATCGGACAAGGACTTCTGGCCCGACGGATGAAGAAGCCCCGCATTATCGCGGAAACCGGTGCTGGACAGCATGGGGTGGCAACGGCGACCGTCGCGGCAATGTTCGGTCTCCAGTGTGAAATTTATATGGGGACCGAAGACATGCAGCGCCAGGCACTGAACGTCTTCAGGATGAGATTACTCGGCTCGACTGTCACGGGTGTCGACGCCGGAAGCCGGACGCTGAAGGATGCCATCAGCGAAGCCATGCGGGATTGGACAACGAATATCCGCACGACCCACTACATTCTCGGTTCAGTTCTGGGGGCCCATCCCTATCCGATGATGATCCGCGATTTCCAATCGATCATTGGACGTGAAACTCGGCGACAGATCCTGGCGGCAGAAGGCCGGCTGCCGGATTGCCTCATTGCCTGCGTCGGTGGTGGCAGCAATGCCATAGGACTCTTCCATGCATTTATCCGGGACAAGAAGGTGAAGATGGTTGGCGTTGAAGCGGGCGGTCTGGGCGTCTCGAGCGGAAAACATGCAGCTCGATTTGCCGGAGGAAAGCCCGGTGTGTTGCAGGGAACCATGACCTATCTACTTCAGGATGCCGACGGGCAAATTAATCTGACGCATTCGGTTTCAGCCGGGCTGGATTACGCCGCGGTCGGTCCCGAGCATAGTTATTTGCGGGACCAAGGTCGAGCTGAGTACACCTCGGTGACTGATGATGAAGCCATGGCCGCGTTCGATCTGCTGGCCAAAGAAGAGGGGATCATGTCGGCCCTCGAAAGCGCCCATGCCATTGCCCACACTGTGAAGGTGGCGCCCACGATGAAAAAGAACCAGATTCTGGTCGTAAATCTATCCGGTCGTGGAGATAAGGATGTTCACATTGTAGCGAAGATGCGGGGGATCACGCTGTGACCTCGAGGCTCGACCGCACCTTTGCACGGCTTCGGCAGGGAGGTGAGCAGGCCATCATAGCTTATGTAATGGCAGGAGACCCCTCACTGCAAGAGACCGAACACCTTGTCGGTGAGTTAGAACAGGCCGGAGCCGATATCATAGAGCTGGGTGTTCCGTTTTCCGATCCTATTGCTGATGGTCCGGTCATCCAACAGGCTGCCGCACGAGCCCTGCTCAGTGGGACATCGGTTCGAACGATCCTCCCCATGGTCGCACGCATCAGGACCACGACCCAGATTCCCCTGGTCTTGATGGTCTACTACAATAATATTCACGCGTTTGGTCCTGAACGATTCTGTCATGAGGCGGCTCAGGCTGGTGTCGATGGCCTGATCGTGCCCGACATGCCGCCGGATGAAGCCGGCCCTCTCAAAGGGCCGGCCGCTGCCGCAGGGCTTCAACTGATTTTCCTTCTCGCTCCTACAAGCACGGCGGAACGACGCACTTTCGTGGCACGCCAGTCCGAGGGCTTCGTCTATTGCGTATCGCTCACCGGAATCACTGGTGCAAAACTTCGAAACGTGGCAGAAGTGGGTAAGAACGTCGAAAAAATCAGGAAAGCCACTCATGTTCCGGTCGCGGTTGGTTTCGGAGTTGCGACGCCGGAGGACGCTGCCAACGTTGCGGCCATTGCTGATGGGGTGATCGTCGGCAGCGCAATCGTCAAGCAGATCGCCGCACACCAACAGGAACCGGGAATGGTGAAGCACGTGGCCGAATTTGTCCGCTCATTGAAAACAGCCATGCGGGCGGGTCAACCAAAAACACGCTAGGCGACTGATCCAACCATTTTGTCATTGAAAGCAGACACGGCTCGACTTGACGAGAGGTGGTTACTGTAACCGCGTGAGAGAAATTCAGTCGGGGCAGGGATTATTGTTTGGCTTGGGGAGGCATGACCTTAATCATCTCAGCCGCCAGCTCTTTTGCGACATCCTTCAAATTCGGCCGATAGAACATATAGCTGCTTGACCGTTCATGTCGTGCCTTCCACACGGTGATGCCTGTAGTGGCATCAACCAGACGTAGGCTCAGGCCCACTCGACCGACGTTATCGCCTTCCTTGCGCATGTATTCCCAGGAGTTCACCCGCACGACTAAAAACGAATCCACGTTTAGCGCTCTGCCTAATTTCACAGCGGAGTCCTTGTCGGATTGTCCTGTCATTTCCAGGCGTGAGAAATAAAACACCAGCGCATCGAACGCTTCTTTCGAACCCTGGAAGATATCTGTAACATTTTCAGGAGACACCACATGTTCGATATTGGCGGTCTTGTTCAAGGCTTCTGACAAGACCCCTTGAATATCCTCGCGCGCGTTGTCGTATTGACTTGCCATGGGAGGAAGCACCGCAATGGCTTGAGGTCTGAACATTCTTGCCCCCGGTCCTTCCCACACTTCTTGTAAGCCGCCACAGCTCGCGACTAAGAGAGGAAGAAGACAGAGGCCGATCGCACGTCTAATGTGAAGCAGCATTAACATGGACTTAGTATACCATTAGAATGTCAAAGAGACAGAGCCTGATACCAGTGCTCCCTCTTCTCGGAAGTCATATCCACCGCCCACATCAACACGGAGGGCATAGATCCGCAGCCCCAACCCGGCAGTCGGTGTGAAGGGTGTTCCGGCATCCTTCATATTTTTGAAGGCACCGAGACGGAACGACATGAATTCAGAGAAGATCGTCTGCTCCACGCCAAGACTCAACACCTGGCTCTTGATGCCCGGAACAAACGTCTTGTTTGAGGTCGCATCCACGTCTGCGGTCAACGTCAGCGAAGAATAGGGGTTGAGCGCTATACCCCCTCGAACCTGGGGGCCAAGTTTCAGTTCTTCTCCGCCTGGAGTATCAAAGGTCGGTTGATTGATGTCTTTTGCCACAATGCCAAAGCGCAGCCAAGAGGATGGGCGGTAGATGGCACCGACATCGATGCCAAAGGCCGTCGAAATCGTGGGTTTTCCAAAGTTGTCCGCAATTGAAACGTCGGTCCCTCCCGTGAGGGTCGTGCTTCCACTGTAGGCTGCGCCTTGAAGAATTTTTCCCGTCACACCAAAAGAAAATGTTTTATCGGAAAAGGCATAGGCATAGGAGAACGCCACCTGTCGGGCTTCCAACCCATGGAGGGTCATTGCACCGGCCAAACTCACATTTGAGCCATTAAGAGAGGCTGCCACTGGAGTACTGACAAATCCCCCGCCTGTTGCAATGTCAGAGATGTTTAACCCGATTGCATGCTCCCCCAGATGACCCTTGATATACAGACCCGCTGATCCATTTAACGACACCGTTGCGCCGGGTCGATTGATGCGATTGGCGATGTCTTGAGCCTTCGCAAGATTCGCAGCGGTATTCGGGTCATTAGGAGTGAAATTTTCGAGATCGTGGACCGCGTCGGCGATCCCGAGACGATCAATGACTTGTCCACTACCTTGAATACGAACATCCACCGTCTGGGTCATCGCAAGCCCGGCAGGGTTCCAATAGGTGGCCAAGGCATCCGTGGTGACCGCCACACCGGCTCCGCCCATGCCCATCGCACGAGGACCCGCCGTGACGAATTCTAGGGCAAGTCCCTGTGCCGGAATCATGAGCCCTATGAGAATCACAGTGACACATAACGCGCGATTACACGACATAGTCGGACGACTCCGTGCCAGTTGAAATGGCTTTCTGAGTCTATTGGATGACATAGCAGTCGTCAAGGTTAGACGATCAATCCTATTTTATGTGCA
>DATEPD010000456.1:0-2067 GCA_035273365.1 Nitrospiraceae bacterium
CCGGTACCTCGAAGATCGCATCGCGACCATTCCGACGTGCGAGCTGTACGATCGTCCGGCCAGCGGCTACCACCTCTCCAGGCTCCGCGCCTACCGCCGTGACCACCCCCGGCGCGTCAGCCTTGAGAGTGGTAAAGCCCACGACATCCTCGGCAGTCTGGAGCTGAGCTTGGGCCACATCCACTTGTGCCTGTGCCGCCGTCCGCGCCTGTTCGGCAGCCTCAAAATCGGCCCTCGTCGTAATGTTGCGTTCGAGAAGATGGCGCTGTCTTTGGAATTGATTATCCGCCTGTCTCAGAGAGCCCTCAGCCGCTGTCACTGCCGCTCGCGCGGAGCGCAACTCGTTGAGTTCGTTCTCTGGATCGAGACGTGCGACCACCTCTCCATCACCCACCGTCATACCGATGCGCGGGTGCCTTTCAACCAACCGACCGCCCGTCCGGAACGATAGGGATACCTGGTCCTGCGGTTCAATATGGCCAGCGAAACTGATGTCCTCAGTTCTGGCCGGAGGTTCAACCATTATGACACGGGCGGGCCGAATCGGCTCAGGCACCTTGACCTCGCCTTCGCAAGCAGCACACCAGAGCGCGAGGGAAACCGGAAGGGCGAATTTCCAATGATGAGGTGAGCCGGAGACTCGAATCATATATCGCATCCCGCCTGCGTGGTTCTAGATCTCTGAGCCCTGCAACAAATCAAGGACATACCTTTAACAAATGTCATTGCTTCAAAGCGGCAGATGGTACTGATCTCGGGCCGATGACCGGAAATCACCCATTGGTCTGCAACGCTTGCTCAATCACCTGCAAAAGTCGAACTCAGGGTAGCAGGAATTCTCGGCTAAACAGATTGGCTCATCATCCCAACTCTGCACGATCCGTCCCATTTTTTGGGCTTTAAGTTGCGCATGAGGAGTTTCGTCCCGATAAATTGGGACGGTCCGTCTAAGCTTGGGACGCTGCGCCAATGCATTTTTGATCGGGTAAGCTAAAGTCACTTGAACTGAAGCTGGGCACCCGCGCAGTCCACATGGCCGTGGAACTCGGTTGTTGGCGCGAGGATCATTCTGCTTGAGGACTAGAGCCATGGCAGTCATTCACACCGCGCCGACAACTCTGGACACCCAGCCGAAAACCGTGATGCAGCGGTTCCTCGACGGCGTCGAAAGAGTGGGGAACATGGTTCCTCACCCGGTCGTGATTTTTCTCGTTCTGATCGCTATCGTCATCGCCCTGTCCGTCATCTTCAGCCTCTTCGGAACCTCTGTCACGCTAGAGACGATCAATCCCGACACGAATAAGATTGAGCAGACGACGACAAAGCTGCGCAGTCTGCTGGATGCCGACGGCATCCGCTTCATGTACAGCTCGCTGATTTCGAACTTCATGAGCTTTACGGCGGTGGGCCTGATGATTGGCGCGATGATCGGTGCCGGCGTTGCCGAGGAATCCGGCCTCATCAACTCCCTGATCCGCAAGCTCGTCCTGGTCTCCCCCGCCTGGGCACTCACCTACATCCTATCGTTTGCCGGCATTCTCTCGAGCGTCGCAGCGGATGCGGGCTATCTCGTTCTCCTGCCCCTGGCCGGCGTGGCTTACGCCAGTGTCGGACGGCACCCCCTTGCCGGCCTTGCGCTCGGATTTGCGGCAGTTGCCGGCGCTTTCACGGTCAACATGCTGATCAAGCCTCTCGACGCGGTTCTGGTCGAGTTCACCAATGATGCTGCCCATCTTGTCGATCCGAACATATCGATCGGATTGGCATCGAACATCATTTTTTCATTCGTGTCGGTCATCTTTTTGACGGTCGTGATCGCCTTCATCACCGATCGCATCGTTGCTCCACGCCTTGGTCCCTATCGCAAGGCGTCCGCCGTGAGCGAGACCGAACCTCATGATAACGCGCTTTCAGCCGCAGAATCGCGCGGCCTGAAGTTTGCTCTCTACGGCTTGATCGGCCTTGTGGTGGTGTTCGGGCTCCTGACGATCCCGCCGGGGGCGCCGCTGCGCAATCCAGAGACCGGAGAACTCATCGGCAACTCGCCTTTCATGAACGGCCTGATTG
>DATEPD010000457.1:0-5370 GCA_035273365.1 Nitrospiraceae bacterium
GAACTCACCATGGGGAATGCAAGTCGTTCACAAACAGGCTGTGTCAGACATACTCAACGGTGTGCGCACCCGACAATATTCAGCACCTCAGACTCCTCTCGAAGAGATTTACTATGCGCTTGCGGAAGAAAGAAATGGCAAGAGTAAGTGGCTCGCCGAATTTAATTACTTGTACCAATTACGGGATGCCGGATGTTTTGATCCGAGAACGGCACCTCCACCGGAGAAATTTGCTGAGTTGATGGCGAGCCTGGAAGAGAAAATTCGGCTTCGCGCAAGTGGGGTGACGAAATGAGCACCGACCCCCATGCACGACACCATGTCCATCGAGGAGCGACGGTTCCCACTATGTGGGAGAATGCCGTGCTAGATGCGTCATTTCGGGGTTCGAGCTTGTATACCCACGAAAGACCCTTAGCTGTGGATAACTACTCCAATCGAGAGTTGACCTTCCATATCGCAACATGCCCTTGTCTACCAGCCCGTGGCAAATGCACGTTGTCAATAGTAATGGTGCTTCTTTCCCTGGACGTTTGATGTCACCACAACATATAGGGGGTGGCGTTCGTGAGACCCAATGCATAAAAAATAGGCAAAGTGCTCTCGGGCTGGCCATTTCTACCTGTCATGTACTTGGACGCGTGCTTATTCACAGGATTATCCACAGAAGATGGGGACTAATCTATTTGCCACTATCATAAAGAACTCCCACGATCTCACATGTTTGATAAATGACCTGAGTAACTAGAGCCGAATGCGCCGAAGCCTTCTACACTTGCCAACACATAGGACTACATTGGGCGGGAGAAGGAGAGATTTCGTGATAGGAGGCTGTTATGAGAGATGAAACACTGGCGACGGTTTTAGCAATACAGCCGGGGCTTGTTGTCACCACAATGCAGTCAGGACACACTCTCCGTTAACGTGTGCGTGCTAGCATCCATCCCTATGTATGGGGACGGTGTCGAGTTGAACGTGAAGGGTGCGGAATGAGGTGAACCGTGTTGGTACATATCATCGCCGATTATGGAACGAGTGACCTGGCCTTTGCCGAGGTCGTGCAGCGTATTAAGCTCCACCTGCCGGACGCCGAACCCGTCCCTGTGCCGGTTCCCCCCTTTTCCACGGTAGCTGCCGGTTTCTGCATCGCTCAACTGGGTCTGAATGCCGCCCCGCCGGGCACCTTAATTTATCACAACGTGGCCCCGCGCCAGGACGACCATGCGGCCCGAGCTGGTAATGCAGGAGAACGTTTGGTCTACGCACGGCTTCCCACGGGGGTTCGTGTCATCGGGGTCAATTCTGGCTATGCCCTCTCCTTCATCAAAGATGTCGCGGAGAAATTTCGGTGGGTGGCGTCCCCGGCGGGCGGTAGCCAGTTCCGTTCGCGGGATATCTTTCCGCAAGCCGTCGCCGCCATCGCGCTGGGACTTCCTACGGCGTTGGGCGAGGAGCTCGACGTTCGCGCACTGCCGCCGCCCCCCTCCTCGGTGATCGCCTACGTCGATGGCTATGGAAACCTCAAGACCACGATCGCATACGATGTCAAGAAGGTCCGGCCGGGAAAGCGCATCCGGGTTCGCATCAACGAGCACGAGCATGAGGCGACGGTTAGTGACGGCGCCTTTGCCGTTCCTCACGGCGAATTGGCTTTTGCACCTGGGAGCAGCGGTTGGCCGATGCATCATGGGGGCGAAGTACGGTGGATAGAGATCTTCCTACGCGGTGGCAACGCGTGGGATCTGTTTGAAAGGCCGCCAACCGGTCCGCAGTATCCATTGCTTAGATAAAGGGTTATAAGCCAACCGGCGACTAGGATCGAACCAGCCTCCTTCAGACTGTCAGATCGGTCAACCGCACCACTGACGAACCCCCTCATGTAGGGCCTCGATCAACACTCCAGATTCTGTTATCGTGTTTGTGGGAAGCTCATCTCTGCTTCGAAGTTCTGCGAGGAGGAGTTTTGAACTTGGAGTTGAGCACCTTTTGCTTTCCAGGACCAGACTGACTGAGAAATAATCGGAGTTGCCTGAGGAGATCGCTATGAGGCTTACAATCGGCAACCTCGGATGGGTGCTGCTCCTTGCCGCGTGCAGCTCTCCCCCAGTTACGGATGGGTTTCTCGTTGATCTTCCTAAACCGGGCACACCTACGATTGTTTGGGGAAATGATCCCAGTGCCGTCGGGGTCGCCACGACCTGGTTACAGAGACGAGGATTGTCTCTTATCGAGCGTAGTGCGATAGCAGTCGACATTGAAAGAGAACGTACCGAAGTAGCCCACACCCTTCTGGACGAAGCGGCGATTATCCAAGCTGCAAAGAAACTTGGTGTTCAAGAAGTCGTGTTTGTGGACAGAGGGGGCGACTATCGAGCTCCCATGATTGCGGTTCGAGGGGTGCACATTGAATCCGGCCGAGTCCATTGGAGTGGCAGTGCCCGGTATCCAACGTTTAAGACTCGACCCCCGAATGATACGCTTGCCAATCTCACCTGCCAGGCGCTAGCAACCGCCTGGAATCTCCGACCCCCCGGAACAGAAAGGTTTATTTCCTCCGAAGCTATGTGCATAGTGGACGGTCCTGTGACCCATTAGGCATTTACACCGCTGCGAGGACAGAACGCGAGTGCTTATGAACACCACACCCTCCATTCGAACCGGCGTTCTCAGTGACTCAGAGATAGGCACAACGAACTATCGGAATGGTGGTGTGTGGTTCTTAGCTGTGCTCGTGTGTGGGGTCGGTCTGTCAGGATGTTCGTCAACGTATGAGGCCACAAAAACGCCGCGGACACCGACTGAGCAACTGCTCATAACCCAATCGCTTCAACGAACTCTCATCGATGCTGATGTGCCGATTTCACCGGGACAAACCGTCGCAGTAGAAACAGTCGGCCTGACGACAGACCAAGCGTTCGTGACAGCCTTCATCGAGAAGTGGCTCAGCCGCGAAGGACTCAATCTCCCGAAGGATGGCAAAGAATCTTTGGTTGCCCGCGTCACACTGGACGCCTTTGGAACGCTCCAAGATTTTACGTTCTTTGGAATTCCCCAGATCACTGCCGCATTGCTCGTGATCCCAGAGATTGCCTTCTATAAAGTGCAAAAACAACTAGGCATGACTCGTCTTTCGATCGACTTTATTGAGAAGAAGACCGGGCGACTTATTCGCTCTACACCGCTTTATGAAGGAGACGCGTATTACAACAAGTACACGGTGTTAGTCTTCGTGAACTTTTCGGATACGGACCTCCTGCCACCCCCCCCGTAGGATGTTCTTGGACGAATTGACAGAGGTCTGATACAAACTGCTCTGCTCCCAACTATTAGGCCACCGATTCAGTTCGCTTCCGACAGGCGTCGAGCACTGCCAGGCCTTTGCTGGTATCGAGTTCAACCGTTCGCAGATGTTGCAGGACCTCCCTGGTTGCGGACCAGTGTCTAACATTCACGTTGGACCAGTTTGGCAGGTCACTAGCTTGGATGCATAGACGTTACGGCTTCTCCTTCCGGTCGAAAAGATTCTTCATCAGATCCTTGACCGTGTCTTTGACGGCCCCCATCGCGTTTTCAGTAATTTTCTGCGCCGCATCACCGCCGCGACACGCGGTGAGCAGATCCGCGATTGTCCCCACGAGCGCCCCGGCTTGGCGTTCCACCATGCTGCCAGGCGTCAGGTCAACTCCGTAGGAGGGCGCCTGGGTCGTGCCTTTGACCGTCACGGCGAGCGGCAACACGGTGAAGCCCTCCGTGGTTTTCGCCAATTTATCTAAACAGGGAATCTTGACATGTTGTGAGAGGGTCGGCCCAATCTTCGGCTCTACGCGGACGTCAAGCCGTCCATCCAACGCGAGCTTCCCTCCGGCCTCGATGCCCGCGACGGGTCCATTCACACGCACCTGCTTTAAATGAGCCCATCCGTCCTTAACATCGAGTTCTCCGTGCAGTGTTTGGAATCCCAAGTCTCTGAACTGGTCGATGCGGGTCTGGTCCGCGAGGAACTCCAGGAGCGGCACCTTGAAGAATTGACCGTCGGTCACATCGAAGACGAGCGTGCCGTTAAGGCTCTGTCGCAACATCTCGTCCTGGCCCTGACCCGTCCCGGCTGTTGCGAATTGCCCTTGACCGATTATCTGCGGCTCGGGGTCGCCGAACCACGCCTTTGTCAGGGTTCCCAAAGCCAAGGCGCTGCCCTTTAGATCCCAGGCGAATTCAGGCCGTTGGTGCTTCACCACAACCGTCATGGTTCCTTGGACGGTTCCCCCTGCAAGGCCGGTTGGTTCCAACGTTGCCTGCATGCGGCGTCCATCACCTTTCGCCACAAGGCGCCCCGCCCCGATCTGCAGAGTCCGATATTTCACGGTCCCGATGGCGACGTCAACGTCGAGATCCAAGGGAAGGGGCGGCCCGGCTGCGGACGCAGGCTGGGCATCACCGGGCGAAGATCGAGTCGAAGCCGGCCCCAGCAATGCGGCGTACCAGTCTGCATCGAGGGCGTTCACTGCTCCCTGGAGCTGCAGCCGGGGCTGCGCCCCGGTTTTCACGCTGCCTCTCAGAGAGACACGATCGGCCAGTCTCGTGATCCGATCTACCGAGAGCGTCATTGCGGCCACTCGGATCTCCTCATCGCGGCGCATCACTTCGTGCTGCAGATGGAGCGTGGCCGGTTCATCGGGCTGGCCATTTACAGTCACGCGCATCGGCCCGATCGATTCCTTCCCTCGCAAGGTCATGGTCTTTGTCTTTGCCTCTTGGGTGACCGTCATCTCCGCATTGACCGGCAAAGGACCGGGCACGCGGCCCGGCAAGAATCCGAAGAACTCCAGGAAAGGTTCAGCGTCCCATTCTTTGATCATCAGTGTCATCGCGCCCTGCTCCTCATTCATTGGCCATCGCCCGCTTGCCGTCATCGTCCCGGTCCCGGCACCGACGGATTCCCCCGCGAGTTCCATACGCCGGACATCGATGACTGTCCTGGCGGCATCGACCATAAGGTCGGCTTGCAGGTTGACGGTTCGGATCAGTGAGCGCCTTTTCTCCAAGCGCAGGGTCAGATTCGTCAAACGCAGGTCAGCCAAGATGGTCAACGGTTTCGACGATTCTGTAGTCGTTACCTGCACCTCGCCGGTGACATGGCCGCCCGACACAACTACCTGCTGGCGATTCGTCAGCAGGCCGAGGCGGGCGATGAGTTCGGTCGGCTCCTCCGCAATCATGTTGAGCCGCAAGTCCGTAGCGCCAGTGACTCCGGACGATCCCGCGAGACGTGCTTGAGCCAATAGTTTAGTCCCGTCCAGCGCCCGTACTTCCCACACCTCCACAATGATGCGTGATCGATCGATCACCGAGGCAGTGACGTTGGTCCCGAAC
>DATEPD010000458.1:0-2171 GCA_035273365.1 Nitrospiraceae bacterium
AAGCCCCGTCCTTCTTCGGGACAGGCCGCATCGTCCAGAGAGCGCTCGCTCGTCCCCGTGGGTATGGCGACAATTCTTCCTCATGCTGCCAAGCAAGTCCGCCGCCTTGAAGAACAATTGCTTGCGCAAGTCAACCGCTGGGGCTACGACGAGATCATTCTTCCCACGTTCGAGTATCTCGATGTCTTGGCTCCGGGGCTTGAGCCGGAACTGATCGAGCACTGCTATCAATTTGTGGATCGTACGACGGGGCGGACGCTGCTCCTCCGTCCGGATGCCACGGCACAAATCGCCAGGACGGTCGCAATGGGACTTACGGGCATGACGTTACCGTTGCGTCTTTCCTATCGAACGTCCGTCTTCCGCTACCAGCGGGAACATGCTGGACGCGGACGAGAAATTTTTCAGGTTGGAGCGGAGCTCATTGGACTGGATGATGTGACGAGCGACAGCGAAGTCGTCGGTTTGATGATTGAGTGTCTCCACACAATCGGTCTTCAATCCTTTAAAGTGTCTCTCGGACATGTGGGCTTTATTAAGGCGCTCCTGATGCGATCCGGACTATCAGTGCGGGGACAGAAGTTGGCTGAGCAGGCGGCGGCGCGAAAGGATCTGCCAAGGCTCGAAGAGGTTCTTGCAAGCGAGCGAATCTCCAAGAAGGCGGCGCGCACCATTCGGGAAGCGCCTGAGCTGTACGGTCAAGGGGAAGTACTGGCACGCGGCCGGGTCCTCGCAGGCGGGGATGCGTCATTGGCCGCTCCGCTCGAACGGCTTGCTCAGGTGTATCACTTACTGTGTGCGGCAGGTCACCAGGACTCATTGCTTCTGGATCTCGGTGAATTCCGGGGGTTCGACTATTATGATGGTGTCGTCTTCGACGTGTTTGCCGAAGGGATGGGGGCGGAATTAGGCGGCGGTGGACGATACGACCACTTGATTGGTCGATTTGGCCGGCCAATGCCCTCAACCGGTTTTGGCTTGGACGTCGACCGGCTCTTCCGCACCGTGGAGTTCCCTGAAGAGGGATCGGTCCCAGGGCGAGTGGATTATCTTGTTGTCGCGCCACGTCGAGCTATTCAGTTATTGGCGACGGTAGCGGCACAGTTGCGTCAGACTCGATCCCGAGTGGTACAGCAGACCATAAAAGGGAGCGACGCGTCGCTGGTGTCTGCCGCCGTGACGGCGGGGTTGGCCCAGCAGGCCGCAGCCGTGGTGGTGGTCGGTGCGCCTGGAATGGGTCATGATGAAGTATTGGTGCTCGAGCGATTCGCCGCTCGCATACCGGGCCGCTCATTCGGTACTCTGAGCCGTCTTTCGAAGAAGATAGGGCTTGCGGACCTCGTGGCCTCGGCTCGTCGCTCTCGGCGGCAGGAAAAGGAACGGTCATGAAATCCATGTCAGCCGTCGATCTGTCCCAGCCCAAACTACCCCCTCAGAATGTGGAGGCGGAGCAATCGGTCCTCGGCGCAGTCCTCCTCGACAATAGTGCGATGGCCAAGGCGATGGAATTGCTGGTCGAAGACAACTTCTACCGCACGTCGCATCGGAAGATCTATCGTGCGATGCTGGAGTTGTCGGAAGTCGGAGAAGTCATCGATCAGATCACGTTGACGGAACGGTTGAAGGCACAGGGTGAGATTGAGGCCATCGGTGGAGCCGCGTATCTAGCGGAACTCGTGCAGAGCGTCGCCAGTTCCGCCAATATTCGCTACCACTGCAAGATCGTGCGCGACAAGGCGCTGCTGCGCGAGCTGATTCATACCTCCACGGAAGTTCTCACGCGCGGGTATGAAGGCACCTCTTCAGTCGACGATCTGCTCGATTTCGCGGAACGGTCGGTGTTCAGCATCGTCCAGGGGAAATTGGATCGCTCGTTCACCCCCCTGAATTCCATTATTAAGGAAAGTCTCGATCTCGTCGACAAACTCTCAAAGCGAAAGGAACATATCACGGGTGTTCCCACTGGCTTTTACGATCTCGACGACATCACCGCAGGGCTCCAGCCTTCCGATCTCGTGGTCATCGCGGGGAGGCCCAGCATGGGGAAGACAAGCCTGGCGCTAGGGATGGCTGTGCATGCCGCCATCCACGCTGGTACCGTTGTCGGAATTTTTAGCCTTGAAATGTCGAAGCCGCAGATCGTCCTACGTATGCTGAGTTCGGAAGCGCGG